>SBBK01000049.1 GCA_005240025.1 archaeon | reverse complement strand
CGGCATGGCAGTGCAGGGTGGGCTCATGGACGGACGACTCGGAACACTCGAGCCGGGACAAAAATGCCTGACCTGTGGGAATACAGCCGCGAGGTGCCCGGGACACTTTGGACACATTGAGCTGGCAGAGCCGGTTCTACACATTGCGTTTATCGATAACATACACAAACTCCTGCTTGCAACCTGCAGGTCATGCTCTAGGCTAAAACTGCCACAGGAGGAGCTCGACTCTTACGCCCAGATTGTCAAAAAAGAGGCGGCCTACACCATAATCTCACAAAAAAGAATTCCCGAGGAAATACTGGACAAGGCAAAAAAGGCAAAGGAATGCCCGCACTGCGGCAAGCCCCAGTACGACATGATATTTACAAAGCCCACGATATTTATCGAAAAAACCGAGATAGGCGAGCACAGGCTGCTCCCAATCACAATACGTGAAAGATTCACACAGATTCGTGACGAGGATCTCAAGCTACTGGGATATGATCCAAACACCGCAAGACCGGAATGGTTCATACTGCAAGTTCTGCCAGTTCCACCGGTGACTGTCCGGCCCTCAATAATCTTGGAGACCGGAATAAGATCCGAAGATGACCTGACCCACAAAATGGTAGACATCATTCGTGTAAACCAGAGACTAAAGGAAAGCAAGGACGCAGGAACGCCGCCACTCATTGTCCAAGATTTGGTTGATCTTTTGCAGTACCACACCACCACATATTTTGATAACGAGGTTTCCGGAATCCCGCAGGCCCACCACCGATCGGGCAGGCCCCTAAAGACCCTCACACAACGACTCAAGGGAAAGGAGGGAAGGTTCAGGGGATCGCTTTCCGGAAAACGAGTTGACTTTTCAAGCAGGACGGTAATCTCACCAGACCCGAGCCTTGACCTATCCGAAGTCGGCGTGCCAGAAACAGTCGCAAAGAAGCTGACCATTCCGGAGATAATCACGGATTGGAACATCGAAAGAATGCGAGAGCTTGTCATAAACGGACCGGACAAGTTTCCGGGTGTCAATTATATTGTAAGGCCTGACGGCGTCAAGATAAGACTGGACTTTGTGGAAGACCGCTCCACAATCGCGCAGAACTTGGAGGTGGGCTATCTGGTCGAAAGGCACCTGTCGGACGGCGATATAGTCATGTTCAACAGACAGCCGTCGCTGCACCAAATGTCGATTATGGCCCATTATGTCAGGGTTCTGCCGGGAAAGACCTTTAGGCTCCACCCATCGGTCTGCCCGCCATACAACGCAGACTTTGATGGGGATGAGATGAATCTCCACGTCCCACAAAGCGAAGAAGCAAGGGCCGAGGCAATCTTGCTTATGCGTGTCCAAGACCAGCTGATATCTCCAAGATACGGTGGGCCGATAATCGGAGGGCTGAGGGACTTTATCACGGGTTCGTACCTTCTAACAAGGGACGAGACGGTGCTGTCGCCGCAGGAATTTGCAAACTATGCGATGCTTGGGGGGTATGATGGCGCGTTCCCAGAACCGGCAGTAAAGGGAAAAGAACCGATGTATTCTGGAAAGCAGCTCTTCTCGCTGTTTTTGCCAAAGGACTTTAACTTTGTCATAACATCGAAATGGTCCAAAGGAACAAAGGGCCAGCAAAAAGACGTCGTGATCAAAAACGGCCAGCTCATCAGCGGCGTAATAGACAAGGCCTCAATAGGTGCAGAGGAGCCGGAGAGCGTCCTGCACAGAATAGCAAAGGATTATGGAAACGAGACCGCAAAGACATTCCTCAACTCTGTCCTGATTGTGGCAAAACAGTTCATCACTCACTATGGGTTCAGCTACGGATATGCTGACCTTGAGCTGCCAGAAAAGGTAAAGACCGACATCACTACCGGAATCCAGGAATCGTACAATACCGTTTATGATCTCATATCCCAGGCAAAAAAGGGAACACTAAAGCTCACAAGGGGTCTTTCTTCGGAAGAGGCACTTGAGGCCTATATCGTAAACGAACTGTCCAAGGCAAGAGACAAGGCAGGCAACACCGCAGACCAGCAGCTTGAGAAAAACAACGCCGCAAGAATCATGGCTACAACAGGCGCAAGGGGCTCGTCACTAAACATCGGCCAGATGGCAGGCGCACTTGGACAGCAGTCAATCCGAGGCAACAGGCTCAACAAAGGATACAACAACAGGGCGCTTCCACACTTTAAGGAAAACGACGACAACCCGGACGCCCACGGATTTGTGAAATCAAACTATAGGGACGGCCTTTCAACCATCGAGTTCTTCTTCCACGCAATGGGCGGGCGCGAAGGACTAGTCGACACCGCAGTCAGAACCCAACAGAGCGGATACATGCAGCGAAGGCTGGTAAACGCCCTTGAGCACATCAAACTAGAATACGATAACACCGTCCGAGACCCGCATGGCCACATCATCCAGTTCCTGTATGGTGAGGATGGCATCGACGTTGCAAAAAGTGACCACGGCGAGGCATTTAACATTAACAGACTAATCGAGTCTGAGACAATAGTAGATACTGGCAAAAAGGCAACAAAGGAAGAAGCAGAAGAGCTGCTCAAAAAATACACCAAAGCATTCAACCCAAGACTCACAAACCTTGTCGAGGAGGGAATCATACACTCAAAGCTAAGCAGAGATGGAATTGATAAAGTTCTCAAAAAAGCACTAGACCTTTACTACAAGGCAAAGGCAGAGCCAGGACAGGCAGTAGGAATTGTCACAGCCCAGTCCATTGGTGAGCCAGGAACCCAGATGACACTTAGAACATTCCACTTTGCAGGAATCAGAGAAAGAAACGTAACGCTAGGTCTGCCAAGACTCATCGAGCTGGTGGATGCAAGAAAGAAGCCCGTCACGCCAACGATGGACATCTACCTGGAGGAAAAACACAAAAAGTCAAGAGAAAAGGCAATCGAGGTCGCACGAAACACGCTGCAGACCAAGGTCAGCGCACTTGTTGCAAATGTAGATACCGATTATTCCACGCAGATAACGCTTGAGCTGAGCCCCGCGGCACTCTCACAGAGGGGATGCACCGCAGAAGAAGTCGAAGCCGCACTTGCGTCAAACAAGAAATTCAAAATAGAGTCAAACGGAAACACCATAACACTAAACCTGGCAGAGCAGTCTGACGCTCCGACAGTAATTGCAATTCGAAACAAGGTACTCAACTCAATAGTGAAGGGCGTCCCTGACATCACACGAGTCACTGTAGCGCAAAAAGACGACGAATGGGTAATCCAGACTACCGGCTCTAATCTGGCAAAGGTTCTCGAAATCGATGGGATCGACAAGCGAAACGTGCGAACCAACAACGTCTTTGAGATAGCGGCAACGCTTGGAATCGAGGCTGCAAGAAACGCACTGATAAACGAGCTATCCACCACACTGGAAGACCAGGGACTCGAAGTGGACTCTAGATACATCATGCTTGTAGCAGACATGATGTGCTCAAGGGGATACCTGCAGCAAATAGGCCGTCACGGAATAGCCGGAACCAAGGACAGCGTCCTTGCAAGGGCCGCATTTGAAATCACCGTACCGACAATAGCGCAAGCCGCACTGACAGGCGAAGTCGAGAACCTCAAGGGCGTAACAGAAAACGTAATCGTCGGCTCTAACATCCCAGTAGGCTCTGGTACGGTAGACCTGTACATGCAAGTCTCCAAAAGCTAGAGAAACAAAATTCTAGTTCAATACAATCCTGCCAAAATGTGATTTAATGATAATTTTGTATACGTCCTAACAAGGTAGGACGTAGGTGGTCGTTGAGGCTCCGGTTTGGACTCCCCAGTCCACGTTACCTCGAATCGGAATTTTATCATATTAAAGGCGCACGTAGAAATTATCAGTGCAGACATGTGATCATATGTTCAGAATGAATAGGATGGTTTATCAAAGAAAACCACGACTCATTTCAAGTGTGATCGATTGACCTCGTACGACTATTCGCCATACTTGACCGCATTTTTCATAATAATATCAATAATCGCGCCGATGATCATGCTGGTAAAAGAACTGAGGCGGAGAAAAAAACAATGACGCCAAAAATTCT
>SBBK01000099.1 GCA_005240025.1 archaeon | reverse complement strand
TCCTAAAAGTCCGGAGAGTCGTCCCGTCGCCACCCAATGTGACAACCAGATCAAGCTTTTTGTCACCAAGCTCGTCGGTAGCCTCAATTTTTTTTGCGCCATCCACAAAGACTGGCGCTATGGTAAAAACCTCAGATCCGCCGGCA
This sequence comes from archaeon, assembly GCA_005240025.1. Lineage (GTDB taxonomy): Archaea > Thermoproteota > Nitrososphaeria > Nitrososphaerales > Nitrosopumilaceae > Nitrosotenuis. The sequence goes on along the minus strand of SBBK01000099.1, from coordinate 6,621 downwards.
AGGAATTTCTTTGCGACCTTTTTTGCCGCACTCTCAGATTCTTCTGAACCAAACTTGCTTACTATGGCAACACGGTTTATTTTCATCCATGAGTTTTGTGCGATATTGTTTAAAAAACGTAGTCTTTGAGGTGGCACCAGATGGATAACTCGGCCCCCGCTAATGCAACAGAACCGTCTTCGATATTGCGCGCAGTTTGGAAAGCATTAAGTATGAAACCACTTTTTGGTAAAATGGAATGAGTTACGCACATCCAGACGTGCTAGCAGATACCGAGTATGTATCAAAAAACGCTCCAAGCGACACTCTAAAAATTGTTGAAGTAGATTACGACCCGGAAAACGGGTATAGAAAAGGCCACATCCGCGGTGCAAGCCTGATCTGGTGGAAGCGCGACATAAACGACCCAATAACCAGAGACATTATAGACAAAAAACAGTTCGAGGCACTGATGTCAAAAAACGGAATCAGGGAAAACACCGAAGTCATTCTTTATGGTGACTTTAACAACTGGTTTGCCGCATTTGTGTTTTGGGTATTCAAATATTATGGTCACAAAAAAGTCAAGATGATGAACGGGGGGAGGAAAAAGTGGGAACTTGAAAAAAAACCATACACAACAGACGAGCCGAAAATTTCTCCTGCGGTATATGTGGCGTTTCCGCCAGACGAGGGATTGAGGGCTTATCTTTTTGATGTCAAACGTGCGCTGGACAGAAAAGACGTCGCACTGGTAGATGTTCGATCGCCAAAAGAGTTCACCGGAGAGATAACCGCTCCACCGGAATATCCGATGGAGCATGCACAAAGGGGCGGCCACATTCCAGGCGCGCAAAACATTCCGTGGGCTACTGCAATAAATGACGCCGACGGAACCTTCAAGACAGTAGCAGATCTAAAGCAAAACTATGCTCCCAAAGGGATCACTCCCGACAAGGAAATAATATGCTACTGCAGGATAGGTGAGAGATCGTCACATTCGTGGTTTGTCCTCAAATATCTCCTCGGGTACCCGCAGGTTAGAAACTATGATGGATCGTGGACCGAGTGGGGAAACATGATAGGCAATCCCGTAGAAAAATAAGTTGAGCCAAGACCTGCCAGTTCTCAAAAAAGGATCATTTTACATCATCAAAGATAGTCCGGAGGCATTCATCCTAGAGGACAGGACAAAAAGGGGTCTTACCGTAAGGGAACAAAGCATTGATGAAAGCCTCCAAGTCTCTGCAGACAAAGGAATGATCCACGACATGGATGGAATTGGGCACTGGATTCCAATCAGGTGGTATTTTCCAAAAAAAGACCACGATCTGCAAAAAGTTGTGGACAATGCAGAAAAAATGGAAAAAAAATACACCGAGCTGCGTGAGCTCACCTGTCCTGATGACTCTGACTGAGAAGATTTTTAAATAATTCCGGCCAACAAGGAGTAATGTCGCTTTTACTAAAAGACAGGATCTATACCATGGAATCCCCCACGGCAAAAAGGGGCGTTTATCCACTACATGGCTACAAACTTGGTCTTTATCGCCTTCCAATCAAACTGGACGATCCTCTGGAAATGAAATCAATTGCAGAAGGGCTCAAAAAGACTTTTGTAATGGATATCTTTGCTGATCGAGTCTATGCTACCTACAACTGGACTGAGGAAAACATGCCCGACCCAGAGGCAAAAGGATACCAGAAGGTCAACCTCTCAATAACTGTAGAAATTGTCACCGGAGAGGTAGTCGATATAATTTACCAGATCTTCCCAATAGAAAAGTTTGGCGACCCCCCATGGGTAAAAGACTATCGCAAAAAGGCAGACCATTTTGCAAAAATGGTAATTGATACGATTTTACGAAATACCATTCTGGCAGACAAGATGCTAGAATACATCATAAAGACAGAAAAACTCGATCAGGATGCAGCACTCAACAAACTAGAAGATCTTACCCCCCTTGCAAAAATAGTACACGACGCAAAACCAAAACCAAAAGCAGAGGCGACACAGGCAGCTCCGCAACTGGCCGCAGAAGGCGAAGCACCTACAGGTCCAAAAACGGGGCCCATTGATGTCGAGTACAAGTCCCACATGCCACCAAGTGAGCCATACCGTGTAGCGTCAAACAGCAATGTAATCAAAACGTGGGGAAGGAGAGGAACCGACAATGCTAGGATGGGCGTCTGGGGTGAGTTTGTTGCAGTCGATTATGATATTTGTGTAGCAGATGGTGCCTGTATCGACGCATGTCCAGTTGGTGTCTACGAGTGGATGGCCGCACCGGGTAATATGGCGTCAGAAAAAAAGCCACTGATGGCGCGAGAACCGGACTGTATATTCTGTCTGGCATGTGAAGGAGTATGCCCACCACAGGCCATCAAAATCTTCCAGCGAAAGTCCTAAAAGTAACCGCGTTGGCCAAAGTGTGAATCTGTATGGCGGTCAGCCCATTTATCCAATTTGTCTTTGATATCTTCATCTTCTGCGCAATTTTACTGACAATCTATACATTCAATTTTTATTATTTGGCGACCATTTCAATTAGACGCAAAGTCAAATATGATGTTGCCACGCTTGGCACGCCTTCCGTTACAATCCAGCTTCCAATCTACAATGAGAGGTACGTCGCATCAAGACTGGTCAAAGCGGTCTGCGAAATGGACTATCCAAAAGACAAAATGAAAATCATGGTTCTTGATGATTCGGATGACGATACCGTAGAGATGATGGGGGACCTCGTGACCACGTACCAGAAAAAAGGATTTGATATAGCGCACATTCGCCGTGGCACCAGAAAGGGCTACAAGGCTGGGGCTCTCAAGTACGCAATGAATCTTACAGACACCGAATATGTGGCAATATTTGATGCGGACTTTATACCGCCTTCTTGGTTTTTGAAAAAGGCAATCCCATACTTTGCCAAACAAGAAATAGGCCTTGTCCAGTGCCGATGGGGTCACCTCAATGAAAACTATTCTGCAATCACACAAGCACAAGCACTGAGCCTGGACTTTCATTTTCTTATTGAACAGAAGGCAAAAAGCGACTCACATCTTTTCATGAACTTCAACGGCACGGCGGGAATCTGGAGGACCGATTGCATCGAAGACGCCGGTGGGTGGCACACCTCGACTCTGGTTGAGGACCTGGATCTGAGCTATCGGGCACAAATGAAGGGCTGGAAGTGCCTATTCCTTGAGGACTTGGTAGTCGATGCAGAACTGCCAGTCCAGATGAATGCGGCAAAAAGGCAGCAGTTTAGGTGGGCCAAGGGCGCAATCCAATGTGCAATAAAGTTGCTTGGCGATATCTTGGTAAAAAGGAAAATTCCATTTGGAACCAAGGTTCAGGCCTTTGTACAGCTGACAAGGCACCTCTCATACCCGATGATTCTTATCCAGTTTCTGGCTTTACCGGTGCTCTTGGCAGCGAACTTTAACTTGCACGTGATCAAGTTTCTCCCCGCCCTTACAATTGCCACATATTTTGCAATGGGTCCAGCGGCATATCTATTGGTAATCTATAACCTGTGGGGCAAAAGCTGGAAACAGAAGGCAAAGATCCTGCCCTTTTTGCTTATCTATTCCGCGGGAATGTCTGTGAATAACACGGTAGCGGTCTTTGATGGCATGTTTGGAAAGAAAAACGAGTTTCTACGAACGCCAAAATATGGCATAATAAACAAGACCGATGACTGGCGCAACAAGGCGTATAATCTGCCATTTACAAGGATGACGCTACTCGAACTGTTTTTTGGAATATATGGCTTGATGGGAATACTTATTGCGATATTCTCAAAAAACCCGATCTTTGCTCCAATAATAGCAATACCGACCATAGGGTTTTGTTATGTGGCGTACCTGAGTCTATCCCATTCACGATTTAAAAGAAATAAATCCAGCCGGCGCAAATCAGAGGCTGAAAAGATGGCAGACAACTACTACAAGCTGGCGTTGGTTGGCATGTTTACAATCATCGCATTTGGGGCATACATGGCGTATAACGGATACGAAAAGGACGTCTATCCCCTGGATCAGTCCAGAGGACTCTTGGACAGAATAGCTGCAGGAAAAGAACCGCTTGTCATGATACAAGACCTAAACGAGATAAAGGAGCTGCTCCCGCAAGACAGCAACCCTGTTTGGATCTTCCCAACAGACACTACCAACTTTGAGCGAATACAGCAGGACTTGGACTCTATGATTGAAAGCATAGATTCGGTAAGAAACGAACCACCAAACAGCGAGGCATTAAACACAGCAATGATTGACATTCACTCACGGGCAATACAACTTAGGCAGAACCTAATGGATGCCACACCATACATGTACGCAAGCTTTTCAAACATTGTCTTTACCTCGATTTGGATTGCAGCGATCTTGGGGATCTTTGGAATACTAAAGAGGAAAAAAGAACACCTCAAATCATACGACAAATCTGATGATGTCTAGTGCGCAAGAGTCGCTAGTTCTGGAGACTTGGCACTTTCAGTTTTTGCATCTTCAGATACCTTAAACTGTGAGACGAGCTTTTGAAGTTGTGCTGCAAGCTCTGTCATCTGGTTGGCAGCACCTGCTATCTCTTGGGTTTGGGCGGTTTGCTGCTCTACTGCCGCTGATGCCTCTTCGGTGGCTGCTGCATTCTGCTCTGCTACTGCGGCAATCTCGCTTGCGTTTGCAGACACCGCCTTGACCTTGGAAACCTCGCTTTGTGCAGCATCTGAGAGTTTTTTTACCGTATCAGATACGTTTTTGATTTCGGATGCGATTTCATCCAGCGCCTTTAATGAGGACTCTATTACGAGCCTGCCCTGGTTTACCTCGCTTGCACTTGTCTCTATGTCTGTCACTACCGCTTGGGCATTTTCTTGAATCTGCTTCAGCTTTGTATCTATTTCCTCAGATGATTTTGCAGAACTTTCTGCAAGGCGCCTTACCTCGTCTGCCACCACCGCAAAGCCACGGCCAGCCTCGCCCGCACGAGCTGCCTCAATTGCAGCATTTAGTGCCAAAAGGTTGGTTTGATCAGCTATTTGCTTTATGACATCAAGAACAGCTGTAATCTCGGAAGTTTTTTGGGCAAGTTCTCTGACCTTTTGGGCAGAATCGTTTGTGACACGAATGATGTTGTTCATTCGCTCTCCTGCCTCCTTGGCGGACTCGGCTCCCCTCTCTGAGAGACTTCCTACTTTTCTTGTTATCTCGGCAGATTCAATGGCGCTTGTTGCAAGATCGTCCATCGTACTTGAGAGCTGCTCGATAATCTGTTTTGATTTTGTGAGGCCTTGAGCCTGGGATTCAGAACCCCTTGAAATCTGATCTACCGTGGAGGCAATCTGCTGAACAGAAGAATTCAACTCGTTTCCAGAGGCTGCAATTTGCTGCGCATTGGATGAGACTGATTCTGCAGCTACACGAACCTCGGACAGTATGTTTTTCAAGTTGGACGCCATCTGCCCTTCAACATTTAACAACCTGCCAATTTCATCACTAGAACTCGATCTTACGGAAATCATTAGATCGCCTTGGCTTATCCTGGTGGCAATCTCGGTTGCCTTGATAATCGGTTTTGTTATTTTGCGCGCCATAAAGAACGCAAATGCACCAACACCGGTATTGACGACGGCGCCTAAAACAATTGTTTGGGTTGTCAGTGCTGCTAGGAACTGGTTTGCGGCAGCACCGTCCATCTTCTCTGCAAGCTGGGCCGAGATGCTGTAACTGCCAGCAGATACTGTCACTACGGAGGCTACTGCAATTGCATTAAAGAGGATCTGTAATTTCCAATTAAGCGAACTGCCGTGCAGTTTGAACATATGGCTGTCTTTGTTGCATTGGATTATAGGCATGCGTGTGTTTGGAATAAACAAAATTTTTCGCTCAAATCACGAAGTAATAATGGAATAACCAGCTTATTATTAGTACGGTATGGTACGGTACCATATGCTTTCATGCGAATACTGCACAAAAGAGTTTGTCGAAACTCCGGCAGGCTTGACAGAAAAAACACTCCACGAAATACTACATGGGCCAGAACTGGTAAACATGTAGTGTTTTTTATTTACCTAGGTTGATTTTCACACGACCTCTGCCTATTTTGGTCGCAATGGACTTCATAATATCTACATGGGCATCCCCGTACAGTTCCTCCAATACGTCACTGAGGTATTGTGGGTGTTTTACGCAATCTTGTAAAAGGCATTTGTGTCTGATAAACAATTTTTTTATCACCTCCTCTAGTGCCGAAACGCCAAACTCTGTCAGGGTTTGTTCTATGGCAGCAACCGTCAAATGATTATAGTCAAATTTGTTGTGCATTACGGTGTAGATTGTATAACGTAGCTTAAGGCCGACAGAATGTCCCTTTATCTCCTCATAAAAGTAATCCGTCTCCTTAATTATCTGGTGCAGGTCCCCGCCAATAACAACACTGTTTGGTTGTGCACTACCGTTTATCTTTGCACACGTATTGACTGTGGGGCCAAAAAGATCAACATAATTTGATGTTTTAGAACGGGCCAACACAACTGAGCCATAATCCAAGCTGACTCGGTAGTCTAACTGTGGCAGGAATATCTCCTGTAACTTTTTGTTGATGGCGTCATGCGCACCAGTCATTGCCAAACCGCACTCAAC
>SBBK01000182.1 GCA_005240025.1 archaeon | reverse complement strand
TATTCTTCCTCGTCTGGAAACCTTTCGTTTTGTAGTCTGGTGACATAAATAACATCTAGTGTGTCAATTGACTCCTCAAGATTTGTTGATTCCTTTAGTGAAAGCTTTTTTTGTATCTCATATATTGAGTCGGCCCTTATTTTGAGGGACCTGGGAGATATCAGATGGATATCAACATCATAATTTGATAGTGCATACAATAAGGAATAGACGGTTCTGCCGTACTTGAGATCTCCTACTATTCCAATTTTTAGGCCGTCGATTTTGTTTTTTTCTTTTTTAATTGTGTAAAGGTCCTGTATTGCCTGTGTTGGATGCTCCTCCGTTCCGCTGCCTGCATTGATGATTGGTTTTTGTGATATCTCTGCTGCAAATCTACTAGAGCCATCCAAGGTATGCCGTAGCACCAGAACATCAGAATAGATGGATATCATTCGTACAGTGTCTGCTAGACTTTCACCTTTTCTTGTGGATGAAGACGAGATATCAGCTATGCCCAAGGACGTACCGCCAATTAGTGCCATTGCGGCCTGGAAGCTGAGATTTGTCCTGGTGCTTGGCTCAAAAAACAGATAGCCAAGCGTGTGGCCCCGTCCAAGCTCGCGCCGTTCGTTTGGATCCATCTGGATTATCCTGTCCGTGGCCGCAAAGATTTTCTCAGCTTGGGTTTGTCAAAGTCCCGTACAGATATGATGTCTTTTTGGTAAAATTCATTCATTTCTTTCAATCATATATACCAGTTACTATACAAAGTATTCTGATGCAGGAGTCCAACCTGATCGTCAGGCGCATAAAGGATGGAACCGTAATTGACCACATTGAGGCCGGGAGGGGACTTCGAGTTCTTGAGGCGCTCGGAATAGATGGAAAGGACGGCAATGTCATCACCATTGCACTCAACGTGCCCAGCGGAAAATACAGTAAAAAAGACATCATCAAGGTGGAGAACAGGTATCTTGCAGATTATGACACCAACAAGCTTGCCGTGATCTCCCCCAAAGCCACAGTCAACATAATCAAAGACTATAAGCTGGTTGAGAAACGCCGCGTTACCCTTCCCAACAAAATTGACAAAATCTTCCGCTGCTCAAACCCAGACTGTATCACAAACAGCCATGAAAGCATCGAGTCAGTCATGGAAGTGATTGACAAGGCAGGCTTGGTTTTGAGGTGCAAGTACTGCACCAGAATTCTTGACGTGAACCAGCTAAAATATAATTAAAAAATCTAAGGAATTGACCTACTGTCCCAAGATGATGAACATCATGACTATGCCGTAGATTGCGATTGACTCAACCATACCTACGAATATGAATACTTTGGACTGGAAAGCCGGATTCTCACTGATTACGGCAAGACCTGCTGAAGCTACAATTCCAAGTCCAATACCAGCGCCACATGCTGCCAGACCAAACGCCAGACCTGCACCCAAAAGTTTGGAGCCGCCCGCATCGCCTGATGCAGCAGCTTCTTGTGCAAATGCCAGACCGCTCATTGCTGAAAATGATATGACAGTCATCAAGAGTAATAGTGTGAGTGGTTTCATTTTCGATTTTGCTCCTCGGTTACCGTTATTTAAATCATGGTAGTTTTTTTGATCTTTTCGAGTGTTTTTGTTTTGAATGATCTTATTTCGGTTTTAATGGCGTCGACTTGGATGTTGTGCTCTGCTTCTAAGGATCTAGCCGCCTCGTCTAGCAACTTTTTGATGTCTTCTTTTGCCATTACTTCTTCTTCTCCATGACTGCCTTTACTTTTTTTAATCTTGCGAATTCCTCGCGCTCGCGTTCCTCGAGTGTTGCCAGAATGAACTTGATGCGTAGTCGGTACTGAGGTATGATAACATTTTCAAGGGCGTTTAGTAGTTTTTGGGTTTTTTCTAACGCTTTTGCCAGTGCAAAAATCGAATTTTCATATTCTGCCGCCTTGCAGATTTTTGGCAAAAGAACCTTGATTTGCTTTGCTGCCCTGTCTATTGAGGAATTTGTGTCAGCAAAGCCATAAGGCATTGACTTTGTGTCCTTTTCCGTAACGTTTAGTGTTGGGATGGATACATCCACTATTCTTTTTACTTTGGTATCAACTTCCATTACTGCTGGTGTCGACTGGGCTACAGAATCCACGGTTGCAGTTCCAAGAGAGAGGTACGCATCATTTACTGACTTGTAGACATCCTGAAGCGGTTCCCAGATTCCGCCACGGGCTTTGTTTGCTTCTGTAATCATTTCTTCGATGTTTTTCAGCAATACCTTTCTTTTGTCGTCAAGAATTTTTTGGACCATTGTAGCGACTTGGCTTGAGCGCTTGTATTTGAGCAGCTCAATTTTTGTTGCTGCAACATTTTGCCCAAATGACATCCAGTTATCTTTCCTTGTAGTATTGATCGATGTATTTGTCTTTGACTTTGGTTAGCTCGTTTTTTGGCAAAAGTGAAACTACTTGCCATTGGAGCCCTAGTGTCTCCTCAATAGTTCGGTTTTCATCCAAATCCTGCGACAGAAATTCTTTTTCAAACGAGTCGCCTTCGCCCAGATATTTGAGGTCGACGCCTGTGAGGCCTGCCTTCCCTACAATTCCTGCCAGTGCTCGCACCTCCTGTGCCCTGGAATACGCGTCATAGTTTTGGTTAGAGATCTCTTGATGGTCTGCTCTGGTTCTGCCCTCTCCAATCCCGTCTTTCATGATTCTGCTAAGGCTCATCAAGATATTTACCGGCGGATATATTCCCTGCCTGAAGAGATCACGCCCCAGGACAATTTGGCCTTCTGTGATGTAGCCTGTAAGATCAGGAATTGGATGGGTAATGTCGTCGGATGGCATCGTCAGAATAGGCATTTGTGTTACGCTGCCCTTTTTGCCTCGCAGCCTTCCTGCTCTTTCGTAAATTGTAGAAAGGTCTGTGTATAGATATCCGGGATAACCCTTTCTTCCGGGCACTTCCTCTCTTGCTGCACTAATCTCTCGCAGTGCCTCGGCATAGTTTGTCATGTCGGTTAGGATGACAAGGACGTGCATGCCAAGGTCATATGCAAGGTATTCTGCTACTGTGAGTGCGACTCTTGGGGTGATGATTCTTTCAATTGCAGGATCGTCTGCAAGATTCAAAAACAAAATGCTTCGCTTTAGTGCGCCAGATTCTTCTAGGCTCCTTCTGAAATACTCTGCCTCAGAATACTGTACGCCTATTGCGGCAAAGACCACGGCAAACTCATCTGTTGTTCCAACAACTGTTGCCTGTCTTGCAATTTGTGCAGCCAAGATGTTGTGGGACATTCCAGAACCTGAGAATATTGGAAGTTTCTGTCCCCTGACAAGTGTCAGCATTCCGTCAATGACGGAGACACCTGTTTGTATGAAGTCCCTTGGATATTCTCTTTGTTCTGGATTCATAGGTGCGCCGTTTATGTCAAGAAACTTTTCTGCAATTGGATCTGGCAGTCCGTCGATTGGTCTGCCAAGTCCATCAAAGACTCTACCCAGAACTTGTTCCGATACTGGCATCTCCATTAATTTGCCTACGAACTTGGCACTTGTTCCAGAAACTGAGAGGCCTGTTGTCCCCTCGAAGACCTGAACTATTGCTTTTCCCCCGCCGACCTCAAGAACTTTGCCCAGTCTTTTTTGTCCGTCTTTTGTTTGGATTTCAACAAGCTCATCAAATGATACGCTTTCTACTCCATCAACAATTACCAGTGGGCCTTTGATTTCCGCAATTTTGCTATACTGGACCCCGCCTTGTGCGCTCACGCCTCAATCTTCACTCCCGCAATCTTTTTGAATTCCTGATCAATTGTGGTTTCCAGCTGATCAAGCTTGGCCAGCTCGGTTTCTTTTACTTCCATTCTTGCTTTGAGCAGTGTTGCAATGAGCGGCATTGCCCTGATATCTGCAAGCGATGTGCCATCCTTTAATGCGGCCTGTCCCCTTTTGTAAAAGTCAACAAGCAGCGTCAAAAGCTTGAATTGTTTTTGTGGGCTACAGTACGTGTCTACCTCATCAAAAGAGTTTTGTTGTAGGATTCCAATTTTTATCATTCTCGCGACTTCCAAGATTAGTTTTTCCTCGTCTGGAAGTGCCTCCGGTCCCAAAAGCCTGACAATTTCTTTTAATGTGTCTTCTCTTTGCAAAATACCGTACGCTTCACGTCTTGCCTCAAACCATTCTTTGCTGACATTTTCTCTCCACCACTTGCCAATGTCTGCAAGATAACCAGAATAGCTGTTCATCCAGTTTATTGATGGATAGTGCCTCGAGTATGCAAGTTTGGCATCAAGGGCCCAGAAAGTTTTGATGAATCTCATCGTATGAGTAGTTACTGGTTCGGTAAAGTCACCGCCAGATGGCGAAACTGCGCCGATAAGTGTGACAGAACCATCGCGGTCAGGCGAGCCCTGTGCTCTGACACGCCCCGCTCTTTCATAGAATTCTGCCAATCTTGATGCCAGATATGACGGATAGCCCTCCTCTGCCGGCATTTCTTCGAGTCTTCCGCTCATTTCTCTTAGGGCTTCGGCCCATCTGCTTGTTGAATCAGCTACAAGTACTACATCTTTTCCCATGTCCCTGTAATATTCCGCAATTGTTACACCGGTGTAGATGCTTGCCTCTCTTGCCGCCACTGGCATGTTGGAGGTGTTTGCTACAAGAACGGTTCTGTCCATGAGTGGCTTGTCGGTCCTTGGGTCTTTGAGGTGCGGGAATTCAACTAGCACCTCTGTCATTTCGTTTCCTCGCTCGCCACATCCAATATAGACTACAACTTGGGAGTCTGCCCACTTGGCTATTTGGTGCAGGGTCACAGTCTTGCCGGTCCCAAACGCGCCTGGAATTGAGCCCGTCCCTCCCTTTGCAATTGGGAAGAATGTGTCAATGACGCGCTGTCCGGTCAACAACGGAACTGTTGGGTCATATCTGGATTTGTATGGCCTTGGTTTTCTTACCGGCCAATAATGATACATTTTGATTGGAACTTTGCTGTCCGTAGTGGCAAGCTCGGTTTCTAGGTCATACTCGCCCTCGCCTACAATTTTAGTTATTTTTCCTCCAGGATGATCTGGTGGAACCATGATGCTGTGATCAATGAGGTCAGTCTCCTTTACTGTGCCAATAATGGTACCTGGTTTTACCTCGTCTCCGGTCTTGACAAGTGGTTTGAACTTGTATTTTTTTGTCATGTCCACCGGTGTGGTTGTGATACCCCTACCAATAAAAGAGCCAGACTTGGCTGCAAGGTCTTTGAGCGGCCTTTGAATTCCATCGTATATTTGACCGATGATGCCAGGGCCAAGCAAAACGCTTAGTGGGTTTCCAGTGCCGACCACCGGCTCGCCGGGCTTTAGTCCACTTGTGGACTCGTAAACTTGGATAAATGCTACATCGCCGGTAAGACGAATTACTTCGCCGATTAATTTTGCATCACCTACAGAAACTGTTTCGTACATTTTTGCATCAGACATTCCGTCTGCTTTTACTGCCGGACCGCTAACCCAAACAATCCTACCCTTTGCTACCATTCTCTCTACCTTCCGAATTTTGAAGCAATGTCCTTCCTTAATAAAGGCTTCAAACGTTCAAGCCTTGCATCCAAAGTATTATCAAAAGTCATTGTGCCATCCTTTGATTGGACCTTGATCCCTCCAAGACACCCTATTGCATCCGGAGACAGTACAGCATTCTTGAATTTTGGGAGAACCGATTCAACAACCGATCTGTCCTTGGGATTTGTTTGAATTACAATGTTAGAGGTACCTATTGCATCAATGGCTTCCTTTAACATTGATGATATTAGTGCAGTATAATCTTGGTTGCGATTGGCGTCCTGGATTTTTTTTATGGCCTTGAAGAAAACTTTTTCAATCGACTCCTCAACAAGCAACAACTGTTTGTTTCTTGACTCAAGATCGGCGTTGCCAACTATCTGTTTTTCCAGCTTGTCAGCCTCCTTTCTGC
>SBBK01000153.1 GCA_005240025.1 archaeon | reverse complement strand
CTATCACAGAATTTTAGGTAATACTCTTCAAGATATTTCCGACAAATACGGATTTGAAATAAAGGACTTTACGAAAGAGAAACATAACATAGTGGAGTACTGTTCCTGTTCGATACATATGAGCGCGAGAAGACAAGTTAAGTTGGACATAAATGAGAAGATTGAACCGTCCAAGAACCTTGTTTTCTCTTCAGATTCAATCGAGCAAACTGCGAGATTTGTAAGAGATTTAATAAATGATGACATCCAATATTCAAAAAACAAGTATCAATCAATCATGCAAAAGCTGAGGGGTGGTCTCTCTCCCAACGCCTCGCAGATAATTCTCGAAGCATACAAAGATGACTGAATAACACGGATTGACTTTACCTAAAGATAATAGCAAAATCATAAAAACAAAAATCTGTCTCGATACGAATATTCTAAATTACATTTTCATATCAGATGAAGACTTCAAAAATCTGGATAAGAGTGATACTTCAAAGTCAATCAATTCCCAATCTCTCTTTGATAAGGTAGTCAATGTCGAAATAGAGTTCGTCGTACCTTCCATAGCCTTGGCCGAATACATTACGCTGGCCAGTAGACTTTATCCTGGAATCGACTACACGACCGAGGTGATAGATCTGTTAGACAGCATCACAGAAATATCCTGGCTAACAAGAGAATTCATCTATCAGATAGAGCCAGTTCTGAGGAATATACCTTACAAGGGCGCCGATTCGCTGATTGCCGTCACGGCAAAATATTATGGTTGTATACTTGTCACCTATGACAAAAATCTTAGAAGATTCTTAAACAAGGATAAACTTGCGAAAGAGCTGAAAATAGACGTGAAGACCCCGGAAGAAGTATTAGGGATGCTAAAAGGCCAATTCAAACAAATATAACGGAAAATATCCCATCTCTTACTTCTTGAGAACAGCGTAAATCCCAGTTCTATTTACATAATGGATTCCCTTTGAATATACTACATCTTCATCGCCGTCTACTTGGGTGTATATCTCGCCTCTCGTCTTCTCGGCATAGCCTTTTGCCTTTTTCACGTCTTCGAAGATTCTGAACGTCTTGTATCCGCACATCCGGTCGCATGTCATCTCGTCCGGATATTCTGTCCTGATTTTTCTAGACAATCTCATACTTCTTCCATCTCCCCGAGCTGATTTCTCTGACAAGATCTAACTCAACAAGCCGCTCCATGTAGTTCCTGTACGACCTGTCAGTCACAGTCTCTTTCACTTTCTTCCGATACTCCTCGAACAATCTTCCGGAGTCCATCGACCTGTTCCGTTTCAGTACCTCGTAGATGATCCTCTGGTGCTCATTGAGTTTTCCTAAAAGATACGAGAGCCTATACTTTCTTGCGAACTTCGAGGCTGTCTTCACGTCCTCGATTGTTATGGTGTCGCGTTCCTGCATCCCTGCTTCGCGTGCGGCGAGCCTCAGCGTCTGGAGGCCGATCCTTGCGTCCCCATTACACATTCTTGAGACAATGGAAACCAGGTCCTCTGAAATCGCACCAGGCCTCATGCCGTAATCGACCCGCTCTCTGAGTATGTCAAAGACCTCGTCGGTACAGTAGGGCTTGAACTCGATTTCGTCGAGCAGCAGCCTGCTCCTGATCCTGCCGTCTATCACGGCAAGCGAATATGAAGTGTTTGAGATCATGACGAGGGCGCGAGAGTTCTTCCAGAGGTCGTAGAGTATGTCGGTTTCTTCGAGGTGGTCGAACTCGTCGAGGCAGATTATTTTCTTTGGCTTCGTCTCGAACATTCCGACAAGCTCGCTCGTGGGCTCTTTCCCGTGGACGATTGAGCCCGTCTTCAGGAGAATGTCCCTGATCACCTTGTGCGACGTCCTGTTACTCCAGCAGTTGACGTAGACCGAGTTCTTGTCGAAGTGCTCCTTTAGGATCCACCTTGTGACGAGCGTCTTTCCGACACCGGGCGGGCCGTGGATGAAAAGGTTCTTCGACCTCCCGCAGTTCGCATGGCTCAGCGAGGACGCGATAGCCTTGATGTGCGCCTCCCTGCTGACCAGCCTCTCCGGGATGAACTCCTCGTCGAAGAGGCCCTCGTCGACCAGTATGCGGCTTTCCATCCTTGCTAAAGTTGGGTCTCTCAGCTTAAGGTTATCTGCGGCGGGTTTCCGATAGAAATTCTAGCTCGTTCTGATCTAGCCAGTTATGAAATGCAAGGTATTATTAAAAAAGAAAAAGGAGAGGTCAGTTCTTAATTGCATTGTTGATCTTCTCAATCAATGCAGCCTCGATTGTAGACCTTTTTTCATTTTGGTTTTCCGCTCCTTGACGAGCCGCTTCTTTCAGGTCTTTTCCGGCAAAAGATTCAGGTGAGCCTGCCAAATGAGGAATCTGCCGGATCTTGGAGCACCCCTTGCAGAGCTGGCGTAGCGCAGCAAGTATGTTCGATTTGGATGTGTATCTGCAGACTCGTGTAACTGGAGTGACAGGCAGGTCGGGTACAAATTTCTTTAAAACCAATTTTTCCAGCAAATGTGGAAAATGGGGTCGTTAACTGACAGGTGGAGCGATGTTGGAAGGTCAGACAACCTTTCTCAGAGAATACTTGACAAAGTAAGGCCAGATGTCCCACTTAAAAATAAAATAGAGGTGGCGCAAAAAAACCTCCAGTTTCAGATAGTCAAGCTGGATGCGATAGCAGACAAGATAAAGAAAAAGCAGGAATATATTTTTGGAAAGATAGTTGGCGCACAGAAATCAAACAACCACCTACACGCAAAGGCATACGCTACCGAACTTCTGGAGATTAGGAAAATGCACAACATGGTAAACGGCGCAAAACTCGCCCTGGAGCAGATTCAGCTAAGGCTCAACACAGTATCGGAGCTGGGTGACATCGTAGTAACACTGAGCCCGTGCATGTCTGTAATCAAGGGACTTGGAGCATCACTCACAGGAATAATGCCAGAGGCCACCACATCGATGCAAAATCTCTCGCAGATTTTGGGTGATGTCTTGAACGGCTCCTCGATGGATGCAACAAATTCTGTGATTCCGTCGTATTCACCGAGTGCTGACACCCTGGCAATTCTAGAAGAGGCACACGCAATAATTGAGGGCCAGGCAAGGGCAAACATTCCAGAGCCTCCTTCCGGGACGCCACATGCCACGGCCAGGAGCGGTGCCCTCATCTAGGATGTTGCCAGTACGATTCATCCTGAAAAATTTAACACCCGTCATCATCGAATGATTGGTCGTTTGGGCAGTTTGCACCATCCAAAGTTAATATATACAGATATGTATACATATTTAGTGATAATATCTGGCCTCCAAAACCATAATGATCTCCGAAAAAGCCTATGAAATACTGAAGAAAAGAAAAAGAAAAAACGAATCATTTACGGACGTAATAATCCGGCTCGGTACAGAAAAAGGGAGCATAACAAAATTGCTTGAATCTGTCAAGAGCGACGATTTTGTGCCCATCAGCTCTGAGACAGCAAGAAATATTGAAAAAGCCAGTAAGGAGTTTAGAAAAAAATTCAAGCTCCGCGATTTAAAAATCTGATCCGAAATGGTGTGCTTTGATACCGATTTTCTCACAGCATATCTGCAAAACGTCCCTGGCGCAGTAAAGAAACTTGAAAACCTGGAGAGAGGAAACGACACAACGGCGGTTACCACGACGATAAATGCCGCAGAGTTGTGGAAAGGAGTATACCGATCAAGAGAAAGGCAAAGAGAGACAATCAAGGTAAAACGGCTGCTCGATTCGCTTGAATTGATCACACTTGATAATGAATCTGCCAGAATCGTTGGCGAGTTGGACGCACTCATAAAAACAAATCCAATCGGTGAGTCTGATTTGCTAATTGCCAGCATAGTTCTTGCCAGCAAACATGTGTTGATAACTAGAAATGTAAAGCACTTTAAACGAGTGCCCGGGTTGGAAGTAGAAAGCTGGTAAATACCGGACCACCGGGCGAGGTTACTTGGTTTTCTTTTTGCTTTTCTCGATTAAAATTTTCTTTATTCTTGAAATAGTTGGATAGCTGTATCCTCGCCGGCGGTAATTTGAGATCATCATTTTCCAGTTTTTCAGTCTCCACTGGGCCTGCTCGCCTGTAACCGAATGGACCTCTTTTTGGATTATGCTTTTTCTGCCCACCTTGAGAACACCGGCATCTTTGGCAGACCACCTGTTTTTTGCAAATTTGAGGCCAGAGAGTATTTCGGAAACAGGCATTTCTTTGAAATAATCTTCGATTATCCTGAGATCCGAGTCTGATGGCTTTTTTTGGACATGGATTCTTATTTCGTCCACGTCATACCAGTTATTTCATTTCTTAATAGAATCGTGATGAAGCAGATTTAACAAAATGTTGGAATTTCTCTTTTGTAAAATCATTCCAAAAAACCCAGGCAATGCCAGCGAATTTAATGTGGGTTTTTACTCACAAAAACCCGAGACCCTGATAAAAAAATGAATCTTGGCCAGTGGCGTCAGATGTTGCAAGGCCAGATATTTGACACATGGATTTCTGACGACTGGAAGACCTGTGCCATCGACAAACGAATAAGAAATGTGGGCCGCGATCTCAACCTAAAGGAATTATCGCCCGAGGCAATAAAGCTCAGGTATGACTTTTCGGTGGCATTACAGGAACACAATGATTTGGTACTTGAAGTGCTGCAAAAGATCGAAAGACTGCCAACCATTTGGAGGGACGAATCCTGTTCTGATCGGCCAAAATATTGCCAGACTTTTATGATAAATTCAAAGAATAGTTTAATAACTCAGGTCATACGTAGTTTTATCATGAAAAAACTAATGTTTGCTGCAGTATTGTCCGCAGGCATGTTGTTGTTCGGTGCAGTTGCAACGGCATTTGAAATAATCCCAGATGCAGAGGCACTCAAAGCACGTGGAACATACCTCAAAGATGTCGCCACTGCCAAAAAGGGCAGAACGCCGTCCAAGGTATGCGGAGACGAGTTGTGTACAACGTTAAAAGACGCGACAATTGGTCTCAGAAAGGGACAAATCAGCAGAGGATTCACCAGATAAAAAAATCGAATTTCGATTTTTTCATTTATTTGTATAGACGTATTCTGTCCCGCGTACTAGACTCCACTGGTTGGGGGTTGTTTCTGGCACGCGTAACAAAAGATACGTGCGTTGCCACGTCATTTTTTCAGGGCAAAACAACCACCCTATGTCTTGAGAACCTGTTACTCATGGTCACGCATATTGCAAAAACACCTACGCTGAATTGCAGGTAGAATTTACAATATTTCTAAATTCGAATTTAGAAACAATTTATCTTGGGGTTCTGCTTTTGCCCAGGTATTGCTTGGTTCTGGAGTAATCATTTTCCTTGCAAAGTTCGTCTCCGCACACCTTGCTTGTCCACTTGCTGAACTTGTGCTTTGGCGATTTTTTGCCAGAGGAGCCTGCCTCTGCATACTGGTCCGCAGACAATGCCATGACAAATACCGAGGAAATCAAAATTGTGACTGCTGCGAGGCCAAGAAATCTGCCAGCCATATTTACCATTTTGGATTCCTTCTTAATTAACTGATCATTTATTGTTATTTCTAAATTCGAATTTAGAAATATCAAATTTTGATATCTGGGATCTATGCAGTGAGACGCGTTTTGGCATCACGTATCATTTTGCGATGATGCGGGATTGTCTTTGCAGGCAGTCTTTCAAAGAACCGATACGCACTGCTCTGGTAGTCGGTTTTTAGCCTGCCGCCTTGAACTGTTACAATGTATGCATGAGAAATATCGTGGCGGAATTTATTGAGACTTTCGTATACGCCTATGAATTTTTTGACCCTTACACCAAGGTTTAGTTCGGTTTTCGCAGACCTGCGTATTGCGTCTGTGATTTTTTCACCCTTGTGAATCATGCTTCCTGGTAAATGCCAGTATCCCTTGTATGGGTTTTTGGTCCTTTTTGTCAGAAGGACTGATTTTCCATCAAAGATCAGCAAATCGATGCAGGAAAACGCAAAATATTTTCTGAATTTATCATAGTCTTTTTGTGATGCCTTTCGTAGTTTCACCATAGCTTCATCTAAAGCTCTCCAATGAAACAAAAATAAATTTGTAAATAGCAAATCTTATCAACTAGACACACGCCTAATAATGCGTGCAAAAAGACAGATTTTTACTTGTCTTTTGTTTGCTTGGATTGATTCTTAGCCCTTCTTTTGCGTTTTCTCAAAAAAGCAGTGATTCTGACGGTGATGGCATATCTGATGATTTTGATGAATGCCCAAAGGAAGCTGAAAATTTTGATGGAGTTCAAGACGAGGATGGATGCCCGGAATACCAAAAATCTGACCAGGGTTCAGGACAACAATCTGGAAGTGTTGACGTTGATGCTGACAGAGACGGTATAATAGATAGCAAAGATCAATGTCCAAAAGAAGCAGAAGACTACGTTGGAAACTATGATGGATGTCCAGAAAAAACCACCGAATCAGATGCCAAATCCACCGAATCAAAATCCGTTCCAAAAAAGACAACAGAAAAATCCAAAAAACCAACTGATGCTAAAAAAGAAAGTGGAAAAACCAGCTCTGGCCTTCCCACAGGAAAGTTAGACGATGCAAAATCTGGCAATGCCAAAAAAATACAAAAGTTAGAATCGAGAATTAAAGATTTGGAGGACAGGTTAGCTAAATTATCGACGCCAACGGAATCAAAATCAACAAAAACTGATCAGACCCCATCTGAACCGTCTGATCAATATGATCTAAATTTACCTGTTCCACCGGGTGAAGAAGTTCCAAGAGCTACACCGCCGACTCCTCAGATTACTTCAGAACTCGTATCAGAATCAGAACTCGCTTTAATTCAATGTGGACAACTGACAGCAACTGTTAGAGGAACATCAGGAAATGATGTATTGGTCGGTACGCCTGGCAATGATGTCATGGTCGGACTGGGTGGAAATGATGTTATTTATGGCATGGCAGGGGAGGACATAATCTGTGGAGGCCCGGGGACAGACCATATCTATGGTGGCGACGGAGCCGATGATATTGCTGGAAATGATGGACCTGATTTTCTCTATGGCGGTGATGGAGGAGATGCGATATTTGGTGATGAAGGAAACGATACGGTGTACGGTTCTGATGGAAGTGATGCAATTGGGGGTGGAAACGGAAATGACGTAATATATGGAGGAGACGGCAACGATGTGATTCATGCTGAAGCCGGAGACGACTATGTTGATGGCAATAGCGGCGATGATCGTATTTTTGGAGGAGAAAACAATGATGTCCTTCATACCGGTCCGGGCTCATACGTTCCTGTTGCGTCAGGGGGGCCTACTGAACCGAATCATAGAGCAGGCGAAACAGAGCAACAATATCAAAACAGGTGGAATGATTTTGTTAATTCGTACAAAAGTTTTCTTTTAACCAGTAACCTACGAATCAAAGACGTGGCTGATGGTGGAGCAGGTGATGACATTCTTTATGCCGGTTTAGGGCGAAATAGACTGATTGGCGGAGATGGCAGTGATTACTTG
>SBBK01000127.1 GCA_005240025.1 archaeon | reverse complement strand
CAGGTGTCTTGCATTCAGAAAACCATAACGGGTGTCAGCTGAGGCGTGTATTGCCAGAATTTTGACTGCCGCGATTTTTTTTAGAATTTCGATTTCTTCATTTGAGCGAACGCCATCAATTACTACAACATCGGTGTTGGAGTGTATTATTTGGTCTTTGATGAGTTCGGCCACTGCTCCCTGCCCATTTTTTTGCCGTAGTTCGAGCATTAGCTTGCCCAAGTTTTTTCCTGTCGGTTCTAGGTTTCTTTTTTTGGCTTCAGCTCTGACTGCATCGCCCATATTGATGCTTGTGAATCCCTTCTTTTGCAGGCCGTCAGCTATTGTAGATTTGCCTGCGCCTGGCATTCCGGTAAGACAGACGATCAGTTTTGGCAATCAGGCACACTTTTTTTGTCTATTCTATGAAGGTACCGGAATCCATTAAAAAGACAATATCAAAAACTTGTAGTGCGAACATTTGTTGCAGTAGAGATTACAAATCAAAGTGTGTTGGATTCTATAAAAAAACTACAGGCAAGCATCAAAATTGACGCCAAGGCAGTCGAGATGCAAAACATGCATTTTACGCTTATGTTTCTTGGTGAGATAACAGGCGATATGGCGCAGAGAGTTCATGCCCAGCTAAAAACAATCGAATTCACCCCCTTTGATATCGATTTTGAGGGGGTAGGCGCATTTCCAAAACCCAGATTTCCAAGGGTTGTGTGGGTTGGAACCAAGGGTGGTGCCGAAAAGCTTGTTGCCCTTGCCAAATCGGTGGAGGATAGACTTGGGCCCCTTGGTTTTTACAGTGATAAACCATTCAAACCACACATAACAATATTTAGGATTAAAAATAGAGTCGGCGATATTACCGATAAGTTGGCAAAACACGCAGATGAGAAATTCGGGATCCAGCAAGTAAACGAGATCAAATTCAAAAAAAGCGTCCTGACGCCAAGAGGGCCGGTTTATTCCGATTTGGGGGCGATAGTAGCAAAATGAATGAGAGTCCACTAAGACAGGTTGAAAAACTTGTTGTGCCGTCTGAAAAGCTGCAAAAGCAAAAAGACGAAATTGTAGAAAAAGTGGTCAAGCTTGTCCAAAAAGAAGTAGCGAAGTATTCCCGGGTGAGCGGTGTCGAGATAGGCGGTTCTTTTGCCAAAGGAACATGGCTGCCAGAAAAAGCTGACGTTGATGTTTTCATAAAATTTCAGCCCAACACTTCAGAAAAGGAGTTTGGCGAGCTTGGGAAAAAAATCGGATTTGCAGCGTTACATGACTACAAGCCATACGTAAGATACGCAGAACACCCATTTGTTGAGGCCCAGATAGGGAACACCAAGGTAAACCTCGTTCCCTGCTATGACGTGCGGGAAGGAAACTGGAAGAGTTCTGCAGACAGGTCTCCATTCCACACCAGATTCATGATAAAGGCATTGTCTGCTCAGATGAAAAACGAGGTAAGAATTCTCAAGGCTTTTCTGAAGGCAAACAACATCTATGGCGCCGAGATTGCAAGGCAGGGCTTTTCTGGATATGTGGCAGAGGTCCTGATAATGAATTTTGGCTCATTTGAGGGAGTGATACGGGCAGTTGCCGAGCTAAAGCAGGGTCAAGTGATCGGCAGGGCTACAAAAAAGTTTGAGACGCCTGTAGTAATCATGGATCCAATAGATGCCAGCAGGAACCTCGGTGCCGCAATATCTACGGAAAATGTTGGAAAATTTGTTTTGGTTGCAAGAGCGTTTTTAAAAAGACCATCACTCTCGTTTTTCAAAAAGAAAAAACCGCATGGTAAACAGAAAGGGATGCTAAAAAACGTCATTGTCCTGACATTTAGGTACAGGCACAGAAGTCCGGACATAATATGGGGCCAGCTAAAGCGGGCATCTGCCTCCCTTGCCATGCAAATAGATCATGGGGGATTTTCCGTCCTGAGGAGATCAGTGGTTGAATCGGAAGGCAGTGCTGCGCTGTTGTTTTTGTTGCACTCGACAAAACTTGATCAGCATCACGTCAGGTCTGGTCCAGACTTTTTTATTGCCGAACATGTTGATAGATTTGTCTCATCAAACAAGAAGAAAAGCATTGCAATGTGGATAAACGGAGAGGGAAAGGTGCACTCGTTGCAAAAAAGGCCTCACACAGATGCAGTGTTATTTTTGAGGTACTTGATAAAAAGGAATCTGGAAAAGTCAGGCATTCCTGTAGGGCTCAGAGATGACATCAAAAAATTCAAGCTGGTAACGGGTGAGTATGTGAGAGGCAAATCCATTAAAGAGGCAATTTTGGAGCTTGTCTCAACTGATGAGACGATTTTTTCCACTTGATGTTTTAGTTGAGGAGCCATATTCAGAAGTTTTGGGATATCCAAAGGCATCTAGGCGCCAGCTGCAATCACGCCTAATTGAACTTAAAAAACTCGGAATCACAAAGGTATCATTCCAGGGCCCCTTAATTATAGGCAGGATAGCGGTTCTTGGTAAAGGGTACACGGGAGTGGTTGTTTTGGCTAAAATGGGTTCAAAAAAAGTCGCGCTCAAAATTCGAAGGACAGACTCGCCGCGACAAAGCATGCAAAAAGAGGCTGCTCTGCTGGAGGCTGCAAACGGGGTCAAGGTTGGCCCCAGGCTTATCCGGAGCAGCGACAATTTTGTTGTCATGGAGTATCTGGATGGAAAAAAAATCTACGAGTGGATTGGCCAGCTTGGAGGCAAGGGCAGTGCTGCGAGATTAAGAGCTGTAATTAAAAAAGTTCTTTCTGATTGTTACCATCTTGATGAGTTTGGCCTTGATCATGGTGAGCTGAGCAATATTACCAAGCATGTCATTGTGGGAAGAAAAGTCACCATAATTGATTTTGAAAGCTCAAGCCTTGAGCGCAAGGTTTCAAATGTCACATCTACCACACAAGCGATTTTGATCGGATCTGGCATTGCAAAAATGGTGCAAAGAATCTGCAGTGTTCCTCCAAGACAAAAGATCATTGACGCGTTACGTCAATATAAAAACGGCAGAACGCAACAAAGTTTTGATAGGGTTCTGCGCGTGCTAAAACTATAGCTTGACTGATGTTGCAGTAAGATTTCTGAGGAAAGACCCCAAGCTTGCAAAAATAATTGACGGGGTTGGAAACTATGAGATTAGTTTGACAAAAAACCCATACGAGTCATTAGTTGAGGCAATCATAACACAGCAGTTATCTGGCAAGGCTGCAGAATCGATATCAAAAAGATTTAGAGGGTTGTTTGGGAGATTCCCAAAGCCTGCAGAGGTACTCAGGATGCCTGCCCCGAGGCTTCGTTCTGCAGGATTGTCAGGCATGAAGGTGACTTACATCAAGGATTTGTCCAGGAGAATCGAGTCAAAAAGACTCGATATTGGTTCGCTAAAGAAAATGGATGACGAGGAGGTGGTTTTGCAGCTTACCCAAGTCAGAGGGATTGGGCGCTGGACGGCAGAGATGTTTTTGATTTTTTCACTCGGCAGGCAAGATGTTTTGCCGGTGGGGGATTTGGGCCTCAGAAAGGGGGTTCAGCGACTTTACGGGTTTGATGAGCTCCCGGGGGAAGCAGAAATAGAACAAATTGCTCAAAAATGGCGCCCCTACAGGACTGTTGCGACATGGTATATTTGGAAGAGCCTAAAGCAGTTTGATAAAATTGGGTAATTTAGATTCCTCATACTAACTGGTTTGAAATGGTTGGAGATCATTTGATTATTATTTCAAGGTCGTTAAGATGCTTGAGTCTTCTTGAACTCCAAAAGTAGAGTGGGTCCAAAGGTCTCCATTCCTATAGGGATCGAAGCCCAAGCAACGGCAAGAAGCGAATTGGGACGCTTAGAATATCCCTACATTATTTTTTGAATTTCATGCCCATGAGAAAACAAAGCCTTTAAACTGTTTTATTGCAATATATGATATCAGATGGGTGCAAAAGAACTCAAAACGATCAGAGATGAAATTAAAGAGCTGAGTTTGTTATACAAGAATTTGGTTGATAAAGTCATACCGCTTGAAGAACCAACATCAAGCGATAAATCAGCAATCAAAAAGAAAGAAAAGATCGTAAAAGAATCATCATTAATGAAAGCGTTAGATTAACTTGTTTGAAGTCAACGCAAAGAATAGCGTTCTGAAATTTATCAAAAAGACTGATTCGAAAACAAAACAGAGACTAAAAGACATCATAATCACGCTCAAAGACAATCCGGTTCCTGCTAGAATCTATGATGTGGCAAAGCTAAAGGGATTTGACTCCATGTATAGGATAAGAATTGGAAGCTTGAGCCCCATTTTTTATTTTGATTAGATCTTCATGATCTCTTTTGCCTTGTTCACTTGCCGAATGTTTTTTATTATGACAGTCACATGGTTTTTCCTGTACCATTTTTATTAATTAATCTGCGGCCACAATATTAGATAAACTCAAACTCTAATTATCAAGACTGAAAACCATTATTAGAAAAAATAAAAGAAAATGCCTAGCTTATTGCTCAGGTAACTGTTGGATCACCAATACTTGAGGTTCTCCGATTGGGAACTCGTCTGGATACTGCCAGAAATAGAATACCTTTCCGTATGTCTCATCAAGTACCGGCTGTACTTTTCCTAGCTCTTCTTTTTGCATATCGGGAAATATTGCTTTTGCCCTTGGGAACTCTGTCTTGTGATAATGCCAATATGTTTTTTCATCATCTGGTAGTGTCTGGTATTGTTCTGATGTTATAACGTATTCTATTCCGTACGGCTTGTCTTGGTCTCCCATTCCTGTTGGATACAATAGGCATGCAGCGGTATTGTCGTCATAGACTTTGCAGTGGTGGTGCACGTTGATGTTCAAGTGGTTTGCAAAGTAATCCCCATTCATTAGTGGATTTACGTGTCTTATTGCCTCGATGTGTAGATCGTTGAATCCCAATATTGCTGGATATTCTATCTGTCTTGGGTTTAAAACCTCGTTGTATAGTGGTGTCTTTTTTTCTTCAGCAATGACAGCTGGTTGTACGGGTGTGTTAGAACCATACATTACCCATCCCATGGCAACCCCTGCAGAAATTGCAGATATTGCTACTGCCATTACGATTGCTCGTGTGTTCATTGCACTGTAAAAAAATACACTGCATATAACACAAGGATACATTTTCAAAGGCTGGTTTTCAGCTGTGGAAACCGTCTTTGGAATTTGTCTAGTTTTATTATATTGTTCGTGCTAAAGTAATATGCATGGAATTTAGCTATTCAACAAGAACTACAAAAAACATATCGCAAGCAATGAATGACATCACAACAAACCTCAAAGATATTGGGTTTGGAGTACTTGGAACCCTTGATTTTAAGAACATTCTTGAATCAAAGGGGCTTGATTTTCAGACCGAATACAAGCTGATGGAAGTATGTAACCCAAAGCTGGCAAAGCAGGTCTTGGAAACAAATCCTGAGATGGGATTGTTGCTTCCATGCACTATAGTATTTTACCAAAAAAATGGCGAAAACTGGATCAGTTTGGCAAGACCAACCTCGCTTTTGAAAATGGCCTCTGAAGAGAACATGCAATTTATGGGCCAGCAAATAGAAGAAAAACTCATACAGGTACTTGATAAATCAAAGTAATCTATGGGCAATAGTTCAATTTTCAAAATCATTGAGAAAAGGCGTTCTATAAGATCATTTTCTGATAAACCAGTAGAAAGGCCAAAAATTCAAAAAATACTACAAGCGTCATGCATGGGCCCTTCTGCTAGGGGTTTGCAGAGTTTTCGAATCTTCATCATTAAGGACAAAAAGAAAAAAGAAAAATTGATTCATGCATCTCACGAGCAAGAATATGTCAACGCACCGCTTGTACTGGTATTTTGTACTCAGCCAAAACGTATCAAGAAAATGATGGGAAAACGTGGAGAAAGCCTGCTTTCTGTTCAAGACGCAACGATTGCTGCAAGCTATGCCCAACTTGTGGCAACCGCATTGGGACTGGCAAGTGTTTGGATTGGAAACTTTGATGAAAAATCTGTTAAAAAAATTATCAAGGTATCGCATCGTCCAGTAGTTATTCTTCCAATTGGATATCCAAATGAGCAAGCAAAGCCAAAGAAAACAAAAAAGCTAAATGAGATCGTGGCAGTGATTTGAAAGAGACTTTTCAAATCCTAAATATCATCTTTTTGTAAAGGGATACCGTTTTTGTTCTCTATTTGATTTTCATCAAGAAATCTCAGCCAAGCCTTCATTCCACCATCCAGTAT
>SBBK01000074.1 GCA_005240025.1 archaeon | reverse complement strand
TCCTAGATTCGGGTACCTGCACAGGCTTTCATATCCGCTGATGGCAATACACATGCTAGTAGTGCCAGTGGCAAGCCTGATGCTCTGGGGCTTTGCCGCATACCAAATATTGATAGGCAACTACTCCTTTGTCGCATTTGTCCTGTTGATGTTCATAATAATGCAGTTTTTGCTGTCTGCGATGGCAATACGGATGGACAGAGACGACAAAAAAATGCTGGTCTTTTCTATATTCATGGTGCTCGGGTACAAGCAGCTTATCGACTTTCTTAGCGTAAAGGCAATAGTGGAGGAGGCATTTGGCAAAAAGGCGGTGTGGACTAGCGCACAGAGGGTAAGACAATGATCGGCAGAATCTGTCTTGGTCTGTTAGCTGTATGTCTTTTTGTTATTCCTGCGTATGCCCAGGAAGGAACCGGCACACTGGAGATTCTCGTAAAAAGCGAAAGCAGCGATCGAGTTCCGCCAGACGCACTTGCGATCAAAATATTTCAGGGCCTGCAAACAACCCCACTCAAGGTAATCACGCCACTGGCAAACAACCCGGACATTTCTCAACTCCCGCTGGGACACCGCTACAAAGTCGAAGTCTACATGAACAACCTGTATGCCGGGGTGGGATTCGTCGACATGGAAAAAAACAAGGAGCAGCTAGACATCACAATAAAAAATGCTGGCGGTATGCGACTGAGCATCTACTACAAGGACGGACAGACTCCAATCCAAAACGCGATGGTCTGGATAAAATCGCAAGACGGCAAGTCTTGGTTTTACTCTGAAACCGACAAAGACGGCCAGACCGGCAGGGCCTGGCTATATCCTAGCATAAAGGAAGGCAATTACTACTACGCCGACATCTCACTGGGCCAGAACCTGGTCTACACCCACACACCGATAAAACTACAGCCAAACATTGCGCAGGAATTCAAGGTGGTGACTGGCTGGCCTGCAATAATCGATAAAATGTTTACAGTCGAAGTCTACAACACTACTACAAACAAGGTCGCAAGGCAGGACGGCTCGTTTGTAGCGCAGTTATACGACATAAAAAAGAACAAAATCGCAGAATCGCCAGTAACGGACAAGGGCCTTGCGCACTTTACAAAGCTCAAAGTAGGCAATTATGCTCTATACATAAAAGAAAAAGACGACTCGAGTCTACTAAAAACCGTCGCAGGTAAAAAACTCACAATAACAGAGTCTGTCGATAAAATCAAAATCTACCTGCACAACCCTGAGCTAAACGACGATCACCTAAACTGCAATTGCGTCGCATTCCGGCTGGACGACGTGCAGGACTATTTCCTCTCCCCTGCGCAACAGGCGATAATCTCGACATTTAGGGACAAAAACGCGCCACTTACACTAGGGGTGATTGGGGGTGTGACTGGAAGCGAGCAGAAACTCGTTTCTGCTATCTCGGAGGGGCTGACAGAAGGCAAAATCGAAATTGCAAACCACAGCTGGCGACATAATGTCTACACAAAGATGACAAGAGCAGATCAGGCAGCAGACATAAAGAAAACCAACGACAAAATTCTCGAAGTGTTTGAAGCAAGGCCGACTACATTCATACCGCCAGAAAACCTCTTCAACAATGACACCATATCGGTTCTCAAAGAAAATGGATTTACCCATATAAGCTACGGCGAAACGGGAGTGGTAGATGCCCCGCCGAAATTCACAAAGTCTGATTTTTACCAGTTCCCAATGCTGGCATATACTGCAAGAGTGGACACAAACACAGGGTTTTGGCACCCCGAAACAAACGACCAGATCCTTGAGAAAATAAACGACAGCATCTTCAACTATGGGTATGCTGTGGTGATGATGCACCCTCACGAGTTCTCGCTGTACGAAAACGGCATTTATGTAAACAAGGTAAACAATACCAAAATCACAGAATTAGGATTGCTTCTCGACAGGGTCCGCGCAGAAGGCCTCCAAATCCTCACAATCGGCTCGATTCAGGATTATGACGTGCCAAAGGCCGCAAAACCCGCAGGGCAAACAACCCCGGAAAAAAACTGCAACTGTATTGCCTTTAGGCTTGACAACGTCCAGGACTTTTGGCTAAACGACGTCCAAGCCGCACTCATTGAGATCTTTGACAAGCACGAAACCCCGCTTACCATGGCAGTCATCGGCAAGTTCATTGGCGACGACCCAAAGACAGTCGAGCTGATAAAGCAAAAACTGAAAAGCCGCCCCGCAGACACAAGAATCGCAAACAGGGGCTGGGAGTACATTGACCATACGGGCTATGACAAGCAAAGACAGGCATCGAGCATCAAACAAACCAACGACAAGATAAGCAAGGTGTTCGGGGTACGGGCAGTGGTTTTCGCACCGCCATACGATTCATTTAATCAGGAGACGGTGGCAGCAGCGGCAGAAAATAAAATCCTTTATCTAAGCTCACACATCGCAAGAGAAAAATCGACGACGCTGGAGACGCTGAGGCACGTTCCTAGCACAGAGACGTTTTTGAATCTTGTCGACGACGATCCGTTTCTGAGCGGAACCATACCACAAAAGGCGATGCAAAAAATCAACTCTGACATTGAACAACATGGCTTTGCAGTCATAAGCATGCAGCCGTCGGATTTTGCCATCAAAGACGGCGAGCTCAGAAACGAAATCGACCCAAGGCGGCTTGATCTCCTAGAGTCGGTAATCGGCAATGCAAAATCAGCAGGACTCGACATAGTGTCATTAGAAGAAATCCCCACACTTCTTGATGAAAGCGTCATCGTAGTTCCGGACTGGGTAAAAGACAATGCCAGATGGTGGGCCGAAGGAAAGATTGGTGACTCTGACTTTACAAAGGGCCTAGGATACCTAATCGAGC
>SBBK01000084.1 GCA_005240025.1 archaeon | reverse complement strand
CTACCAACAGCATCGTGCGTGTATCTGATGTCAAAGTTGAATACGATGCAACCTTGGTCGGACGCGCCGAACATGTTTCTGTTGACTTTCGACTCATCGTGGTGCCGACACTTGATGGGTTTCTAATAAGAGAATACACCGAGGGCTCACCGGCACTCTTTGATGTCACGTGGCGTGGAATCAAAATCGACTCGCCAATAACAATCCCAAGCGAGCAAGGTGACGTAGAGATAAATCACCCAATATCATTTTTCAAAGCAAACTTTCCCGATGTGGCTTCAAAAATAACAGGGGATGCTGAGGGTATCCTGACGATGAGTCTGATTGACGCATCTGGAATTGGCGCGCAGCCTTTGACGAACTGGCACTTTTTGTTTGACCCAACCGGCATTGCGGCCGAGACAAAAAAGTATGGGTTTACTGGAGATAATGTGGTGGTATCATCGTTTACAATGGGCGAATCAAGTTTCAGAGAAGGCCTAGTCCGAGAAAAAGAAGTTGAAGCAAGCTTTACAGCAGATAAAAACTATCATGTAAGAACTGTCCAATCTGGCGATTCTGCGAACATCTTCTTTGTGGGCTATGGTTCACCAGATCTGTTGCAGGGTCAGGAGGTAGTTGGAATTTCTCCCTCGGCCCCAGTCGGTGCAGCACAAACATCGACTGGCAGTTTCCCGGTCTTTATCATTTACGGCATGGCAGGAATGGCAGCAGCAGGTGCAGGCGGATTCTTTTTCTGGTCAGGCAAAAAAGCCAAGAGAGAATCCGAATATGTGCAAACGGGAATTGATCCAAAATATCTTAGGGCTACAAGCACAAGTGAGGCTTCTGGCGGTTATCACACAACAAGAGGTGAGGCCGAGCTTGCAAGCGACGATCAGAGCTACAGGCAACACCAGAGCGTCTACGAACAGACTAAAGGCTCACTGCCTGCAGGATACAAGGCACCAGAAACACAGGAACAACCAAAATCAAATCGCGGTTCGATGCCAAAAGACTGGAAGCCATCCTGAATCTTATTCCAAACTAGACTGGTTCTGTAATTTTTTGTCTTTTGTTCAAGATCAGCAGTACAATTGCCAAGACCCCTGTGACTGTAAATAAAATTTCAATTGTAAGCAATAAGGAATGTGAAAACGCGTCTGCAATGTTCGTTTCATTTATGCTTGACACCAAATAACCGTACGAAAAGATTACATAATTTGTTGCCCAGTGAATCAGGATTGCGGATACAAAACCGTATCTGTAGTAAACCCACCCCAATATGATGCCACTCATCGCAGCCTGCGCAAACTTGCCTTCGCCCCACTGCTCTGTCAGATGCAATGCTCCAAAGAGCACACCTGCTATGATAATTACAATGACTGCCTTTGGGCCGGATACGGGAAGATTTGCAGACGGATTCCACAATGTCATGAAAAATTTTTTTATTGAAGCCTTTTGCGAGTAAAGCAAAAACAGCGGGATCCCCACTAAAATCACCCTGAAGCCGACCTCCTCTATTATCGGCGCATACGTTACGGACAACAAGTGCACAAGTTCGTTCTCAAATGGGGGCATCGCAGTCTTTATCCCAAACAATTCCTGGATTGCTGCTATTGCCTCCGACAAAACTATGATTATTGAAAACCATTTGATCGTATGTATCAAGTAATTGCCGTCTTGGCTCTGACGCAGGCCTCCCATTAGTGGGGAAAGCACTCCAAGGAAGTTCTTTTTTGGTCCGAAAATGGAAATTGTAAACAAGATCAGAAACAGGGTCCATGCCCCAACGAATACATCCCCTATCCCAACCGTGGAAAATGATTCCCCAAGTTCCCAAGACAGGGTCTCGGATATGGGATAACTGTAGTCTATACTTTTTCCAATCTGGGAATTAAAAAAAACATATGTTCCTATCGGGAATGAAAAAATCATCAGGCCAAATATTACGGAAACTAGGGCGGAGTATGGGATTGCTATGCCTTGGAATAGCTTTTGTGTATGCAAATCAGTGGATTTCGATGCTGGACTCTGAGAACCCAAGTCTGACAAGGGTCTCTTTCATGGTTTCCCGATGATCGCCTTGCAGGAAAATATAGTCGTCCTTTGCGGTTCCCCCACAAGCGTAGCGTTTTTTGAGCTCACTTAGTGTACCGTGTACGTCATTTAGCTTAGTGTCCAAGCCTTCGATCATAGTTCCCTTTTTTTTAAAGCGGCGTTCTTCAAGCCTCACAACAATTTTCGTACTCTCCTTGTTTAAATCACCGCAGGCACACAAATCTTCAGGAAGACCACACGTATTGCAAATTACTGCCATTGATTACTATATTCATCTCTTCAGTCGGCTATTAATCCTTATTGGAAGGGGCAAAACTACGTTTTTAGGAAAGTTTAATCAAAAATCTTTGTTGTCTGGGGATTTAAGAAAAAAGGCAGTCGAGATGCTCTTGCATGGCGCAACCCTGATTGCAGAACCATGCCCTTATTGCCGTGGTGTTCGGGTAATGAAGAATGGCAATGCCTTATGCATAAACTGCGGGAGGGAGCCAGACAAGCAAAAACTCGAAAAAATTGAGACACCCCCACAGGACACAAATCCGGTACTGGCAACTCTGAACAAAAAACTTGAACGGCTGGCAGCCGATCTAGATGCAGAAAAAGACCTCCAAAAACAGCAACAAATTCTAAAATCGATAAACTCCGTCATTGAGACGATCCAAAAACTGCAAAAATGATTCAAAACTGACGTGCATTGGCTTTAACCTTTGAGAGCAAAAATCGACAGACGACAATACCGACTAACCAAAAGTTTTTATTTTAATCGGCCAGCTTTCACAATCATGAGCAGTAGCAAGAAAAAAGGTGCCCCGCTTCCAGCATCATCAGCAGGTCTGTTGCGTTTCTTTGAAGATGATACAAAAGGCTACCGGCTGGACCCAAGAATCGTGGTGTCAATCCCTACTGGACTAATTGTGATTTCGTGGCTGCTTGATGCCTTTCTAATAAAATAAGATTCTACATGACAGAATCCTACGACGATGTATCAAAAATCCATAAACGTTATTCACTGACCCTGATTAACCCCTCATCCAGATATCACTCACTCATAATTTCGGTAATCGCCGCCGTTATCACCTCCACAATCATTGTGCTCTGGTATGTGGGAAAACCAGACGAAATTGCAATTAGACTGCCATTGGCAATTGGTGCTCTGACCGCAACACAATATTTGGACTCGCGGTTCATCAAAAACAAAGAATATTCCAAGTCATTACACATGTCGCTTTTTGGAAATCTTCTGTGGCTAGCAATTACATTGAGCGGGATGGCATCGACAATAATTCTAGCTAAAGACTCCTTTTCAATTTTCTACATTACAGAAGGAATGCTGATTTTTGCCAGCTATAGAATTGGTCTGTTTACTACTACACTGGGGTTGTCCATGAAAAAAGCATGGGCAATCTGTCTCATCCAACCACTTGCAATGTATTTGGCTTTGATACCCACAGAGCTCTGGGCAATCTCGCTTACTGATCCAATTGTTCTGGGCACAGGTGCCGCATTTTTGATAGTTGCTTCTGTTTGGTCTGTACTGACAGACAGGGCAGGAAGGCCAAGTGTCGAAAGCACACACAAGCTCATTCAGGCATATCTGACCTCAACATCGAAGAAAAATTTTTCCGAAGTCGAATCTATTCTACTTGAGAAATCGACGCCGTCTACTGTGCTTACCTCACAAATCCGATTGTATTCAAAAAATAATGACTTTAGGATGGTTTTGCCTGGGATCCATCCTGGGCCATACCACCCGATTGGCGGAAGCAATATCACATACAGGCTATACTCCACGATGAACTCATCTGCCATGGTGATGCACAGTGTATCTGATCATGCGTTGAACCTGCCCTCTCAAGCCGTAGTAGAAAATTATCTCCATAGTCTTCAGAACAACAGTGTCTTCAAAAAAGGCCTCATGTGCACAGCACCGGTTGTGGTGCAAATAAACAAGGCCCGTGTAATAGGCTTACTTTTTGAAAAAACTGCAATTTTGTTTCTGTCGCTTTCTCCACATGGAATGGAAGATGTTCCAATTTACATCAAAAAAGAAATCGAACAGTTTGCAGGCAATCGAAACTTTGAAAAAATCCTCATAGTAGATTGTCACAACGCCATGGGAAAAGAGATCTCAGAAACCGATTCACAAGACATGCTCAAGGCGGCAAAAGCCACACTCGAAACCTTGGTCACAAAAGAAAGCCATCAAATAGAATTTGGGTACGCAAATTCAGACGCATTGAAATTAAGTCTAGATGACCTGGGGCCTGGCGGTATCGGCATTTTATGTCTGCAAATTAACAATTCAAAATATTTCATCGGATGGGCAGACTCAAACAACATGGAAAACGGACTAAGAGAACAGATAGTTGATCATTTTGCAAAAAATGGTCTGAATCTTCTGGAAATCTGCACATCGGATACACACTACAGCACAAAAATGGTCCGAAACAGGACTGGTTATTATCCGTTTGGCAAAATTACAAAAACTCGGGAGATTGCAGACTGGTACCTTAAAATCGCAAAAAATGCCGAACACGGCCTTGATTCCGCATCATTTGAAATTCTGGAACAAAAAACCGACGTCATGGTTATGGGGTCTTCTATTTTTGAGGATTTCTCAAGGGCGCTTGACAAATGCCTCGTCCTTTCAAAGGTATTCATGGGCGGCAGTTTGGCTTTGTTTATCGTGACTCTTTTCTTATAGTTTTGATGTTTTCAAGATTCCCATAAAACTCGTCAACAAACGATGAAAACTGAAAGATCGGAACGATTGGGACATTTTTGATGAAGCTTATGCTGTCCTGATACAGAGTAACTATTGTGGGCGCTGCCACTGTCTCTGTCTTTGAGACATAATGTTTGGTGCGTTCTATCTGCATGTCTACTGCGTTTTCAAGTGATGCTCTGCTACGCCTTTTCCAATGTTTGCAATCAATCAACATAGTTACCCCAAGCTTGATGCCAACCACATCTATTTCCATGCGCGGCTCCCTTAGGATCATATTTCTCTTTGTTGTAAAATCTTTGCTCTCTAAAATTCGCGCGACGAGGCCCTCAAAATCTCTCCAACCAAGGTGTTTTGCCACATCGTCAATTGGAATGCCTTTCTGTATTGCAAAAATGGCAGCTCGCAACCTGTCACCGCCTGCAAATTCACTGGTGTTGCCATCAAATCTCCCAATGTCGTGCTGGGACAATTCCTGCAGCATTTTCCATGCGGTTTCTTGGTCTGTGTTGAGGATAATTGCACAATCCTTGATGGACACGCCTCCTAATATTATGCAGTCGAGGCCATTAAGCCAGAGCCTTTGTTCCAATGGCCTGTGTGCGTTCCTTGTGAATTTGAACTGTCGCATGGCATGCGTCACATCATGCCCACAAAAATATTATCTGCGGTTTTGGAGCTTTAAATTGTATTGAGCTGTACCAAGTTCGTGAAACCGATCCTGATTTTTCTACTGTGTTCGTTTGCAATAGGAGTTGGTTTTGCAGAAAAAGGGACTTTTGTGGACAGCGTCCAATTCATACAGTATCTGGAGGAAAGCACAGCCTTGGAAGAACTCAAAAAGGGGAATCTTGATGTATATTATTCACGAGTCCCATCAGAACTTCTCCAGGGACAAGAATCGCTACAAAATGTTCAGGTCTTCTATGCTACTGGTGGCTCATACGGTCTACTGGTAAATCCTGCAGAGGGGGAAAAATTCAATCCATTTTCCTCACAAAAGGCACGATTTGCACTAAACTATCTGGTTGACAGAAAATTAATCGTAGATGAACTCATGGGCGGATTCGGGGTTCCAATGATCTCAAATTATGGCCCGTTTGATCCGGACTATCTGCTGATTGTAGATGAGCTGGAAAAATACCACTTTAGATACGCCCCAGAGCTTGCTGATTCCCTGATAACGGAGGCCTTGACCGAAAACGGCGCAAAAAAAATAGATGGTAAATGGTCGCACAACGGCAATCCCGTGGAAATTATTCTCTTTATTAGAAATGATGATCCTGTAAGAAAATCCATAGGCGAAATAATCTCTTCCGAATTAGAGAGGATGGGGTTTTCGGTGAAAAAAGAATTTGGTGATCTAAACAAGGCTTTTGTCCTAGTTTATGGTTCAGACCCGCAGGAGCTAAAATGGAGCATATATACGGAAGGTTATGCTGGCCGTTCGGCGTTTGTTAGATACGATCCAATCGGCCTTGCACAAATGTATGCTCCCTGGTTTTCAAACATGCCGGGCTTTAACAACCCCTCATATTGGAACTACAAAAATTCTGAAATTGACATTCTGACGCAGAAAATATACTCTGGCAACTTTACATCACCGGAACAAAGAAAAGATCTGATACGCCAGACCACCACAAATGGAATAAATGAATCAGTAAGAATTTTCCTTGCAAGCAAAATTGATCCATTTGTAGCAAACAAAAAAGTCAGCGGCATCATAAATGATTTCGGAGGGGGCATCACTACAAGATTTACCCCAATTAATGCAAGAACAGATGACTCGGAACTGAAAATTGGTGTAAAGCAAATCTATCAGGGAGCATGGAATCCGGTAAGGGGTTTTGGTGATGCATATAGCAAATATGTCTGGGATGCCCTATATGACCCTGGAATTTTTAAAAATCCTTATTCCGGGCAAAACTTTGCAGTACGTCAATACTGGAATGTGGAGACTGCGGGGCCAGATGGCACGCTTCCAGTGCCAGATGATGCTATGAATTGGAGTCCTGTCCTGCAAAAATGGGTGAATGTTGGGGAAAACACGCGTGCCGTAAGCAAGATAACGTACGATCTGACGTGGAGCAACTGGCACCATGGACAAAAAATGGATCTAAACGACATTTTGTATTCTGTGTATTTTTCGCAGGAATGGGGCTCAGGTGAACAAGGAAACGACAAGACATTCGATCCGGAATATACCCCTGCCGCAAGCCAGTCTTCAAAAACACTAGTCGCCATAAGGCCAGT
>SBBK01000232.1 GCA_005240025.1 archaeon | reverse complement strand
GCCAGATACGAAATCATAATACTCGTTATCCGAAAACCTGACAATTTCGAAGTTGTTTTCATTTTTTGCCAACACGACAGACTCAAGATGATAGCACGGTTTTCCTTTCGGCTTGCCAAAATAGTAGCCCTGACACGAGCAGAAATCAAAGTCAGGTGCAAGCCAGTACTCTTTTTCCATACCAACAACGGTCCAGATTTTTCTTTGACTTGGTTCAAAGACATGGAGTTTAGTCCGTCTTTCTGAAACTATAACGCCTGTCTTGTTTTTTGGCTCCACAAGAATTTAATGCGAACCGGTTGTTATATCCTTGGTGGCAATAACACGTCCAGTTCCAAGAAAAGCAGCACTTGTTTTGGAAGGACAAAAAAAATACCTCATCATCACAGATCTCCACATTGGTTTTGAAAGCAGTCTGGCACAAAACAAGGTTTTTGTTGGCAAAAATACCACGCTAAGAGAAACTCTGGATGAGATTCACACTCTCATAGAAACGCAAAAACCAGATGAATTGATACTCTTGGGGGACATCAAGTCCAGCATAAGAAGAATTTCAAAAAGCGAGTGGAGCGAGGTGCCACAATTTTTGCAAAGCATGCAGAAAAAAATTGACACCACAATAATACCGGGAAACCATGATGCAAACATCCAGAGGCTCGTGCCTGACGGCGTAAGCCTAATTGGCTCATTGGGCATGGTCACCGAAAATGTCTTACTGACACATGGTCACACCATGCCCACTGAAAACTTTGGGCATGTCGACAAAATAATAATGGGGCATGTCCATCCTGTCTTTTTTGATGAGGGCTCTGTTTTACATGGCCAGCAGGTTTGGGTCTCGATTAAAACTAAAAGAAAAAACATCTTCCCCTCAAGCTCAGGCGAGCTCGAGATTGTAATTATGCCATCGTTTAATCGGTATTTTTACGCATCTAGAAAAAAACAATACAAAAAATCAATCTCGCCCATTATTGAAAAAATTGGAGGTGCGATGTCCGCAAGAATAGTCACCCTGGATGGAACAATAATTGGAAGCGAGTCTGCTCTACAGCACGTAATTTAGATCGGATCGTATGGCTCCAGCGGCCTTTTTGTAGTCTCATTGTTATGCAGCCATTCCAGAGTTTTGACAAAAGACTCTGCAAGCTCCGTCGTGGTCAAAACAGGTATTCCAAGCTCTATTGCCTTCCTGCGGATCTGGTATTCGTCGTACAGCATACCGACATATTTTTCCAAAGTCGAAGTAGACGGAATGTTGATGATAAAGTTGATCTTCCTCTCATAAAGCAGGTCTGCAATGTTTGGTTTCCTTTGGGGTTCGGATATTTTGTGCACGATTTGAACGTCGCCCAGGTGTTTTTCTTCAAGAAATTCCGCTGTGTGCTCCGTTGCAAGAATTTTGAATCCAAGCTGCTTTAGCATCGCCATTGTCTGGAGGAGTTTTTCTCGATTTTCCGTACCTCCTATTGTGATCAACGCCGTTCCCTGTTTTGGCAGATTTAGTCCCACAGACAAAAGCCCCTTTGAGAGCGCATCGTAAAAGCTGTCGCCAAAACAGGCAGCCTCCCCCGTGGATTGCATTTCCACACCGAGCACGATATCTGCCCCATCAAGTTGCATGAATGAAAACTGCGGTACCTTTATTCCATATGTGTGGATTTTTTTCCATCTATCGTGTGGTACTTTTGGCAGATCTTTGCCGGCTACTGCGCGCGCTGCCAGAGCGATCAGGTTTGTCTTTATCAGTTTTGAGACAAACGGCATGGAACGGGATGCCCGTATGTTCAGTTCAATCACATAGACATGGTCTTTGTGGATGAGAAACTGCAAATTGAATGGCCCCTTTATGTTAAATGACTTGGCAATTCGGTTTGCATAGTCGGTGATTGTTTCAATGTGCTTGTTTGATAGACGCCAGGGTGGGATAACCATCATTGCGTCACCAGAGTGAACCCCTGCCGCATCAATGTGCTCAACTATTGCCCCAATGATTACGTGCTTGCCGTCAGATACCCCATCAACGTCGACCTCAAGTGAATCCAGCATGAATTTTGAGATCACTACCGGATGGTCAGGCGAGAGTGTTGTTGCCTCTTCGACATATTTTGCAAGCTCTTCTTGTGACCACACCACCTTCATTGCAGCCCCGGATAGAACATACGATGGCCTCACAAGTACTGGATAGCCTACGTTTGTGGCAAAGGATCTGGCGCCAGACCATGTCGAAAAGGCTTGCCATGGCGGCTGTTTTATGTGGAGTCTGTCCAGGATTTTGGAAAACTTGGAGCGGTCTTCGGCCATGTCCACGTTTTCGGCACCAGTTCCCAAAAGGATCACACCAGACCTGGCAAGCTTTGGGGTCAGGTTGTTTGCAGTCTGACCGCCAACCGACGTCACTATGCCTTTTGCGTCTTCAAACTCAACAATGTCCAGTATTCGTTCGAGTGTCAGCTCCTCAAAGTAAAGTCTTGAGCAGATATCATAATCTGTGGACACGGTCTCAGGATTACAGTTTACTACTACGACATTTTTTTCTCCATTTTCCTGTAGCCCCCATACCATGTTGACTGTCCCCCAGTCAAATTCCACACTGCTTCCAATTCTGTAGGGCCCTGCGCCAAGGACCACCACTCCTTTTTGGTCAGAGCCCACAGATATGTCGTTTTCGTTGCCGCCATATGTCACATAAAGATAGTTTGTCTTTGCAGGCCATTCTGCTGCCAGAGTATCGATCTGTTTTACCACTGGCAGGATACCAAGTTCTTTTCTTTTCTTTCGTATTTCGGATTCGTCTTT
>SBBK01000066.1 GCA_005240025.1 archaeon | reverse complement strand
AGTTTACACAGAACGCTGCCGCGCCTATGAAAATAGAATCAAAGCGTTGCAAATGACGCGCGGTGTAGACCTTGAGCCTGCAGTTGACCCAAATGCAACCCCGGCAGAACAAAAGGCCCAGCTTGAAAAGAAAAAGGACGAAGATGAATTTGACGAGCTGATAATGAAGGAAAAACCTGACATCTCGTGGAAAGAAGTAATTGGACTCGATGACGCAAAAAACGCTTTACGCGAATCAATCGTATATCCTACACAAAGGCCGGATCTATTCCCGCTTGGATGGCCCCGTGGCATACTGCTTTATGGACCGCCAGGCTGCGGAAAGACCATTCTTGCCGCTGCAACCGCAAGTGAGATTGATGGGTACTTTATTGTAGTTGACGCTGCGTCTATGATGAGCAAGTGGCTTGGCGAGGCAGAAAAAAACGTCTCCAAGGTTTTCAAGATGGCCCGAAGTTACGCAGAAAAAGAAAACAAGCCAGTGATTTTGTTTATAGATGAAATCGATTCACTTCTTGGGAACAGAAACTCTGAAGTAGGCGGTGAGGTCAGAACAAAGAACCAGTTTCTAACTGAGATGGACGGAATAAACGGTAAGGGCAAAGATATCCGACTTTACGTTATTGGTGCCACAAACAAGCCATGGAGCCTTGACTGGCCATTTTTGCGAAGATTCCAAAAAAGAGTTTATGTTCCGCTACCCACTCTTGAGGCAAGAGAAAACCTGTTTGATCTGTACACAGTCCAACTAAAAAAAGACGACAAGGTCAGGTCTGCAGACCTGGCAAAAATCTTTGATGGCTATTCCGCATCAGACATCAAGGATGTCTGCCAAAGCGTACAGCTAAGAATAGTCAACGAATTGTTTAACAGCCCAAACTATCATGAACCGGTTGCAGGTGAGACCCCCACACAACCAAGAGATCTAACAATGACTGACTTTAAGGAGATCATGATGAGGAGAAAGCCAAGTGTTTCCATGGATATGATCCGTGCATATTACAAATGGAGCGAGCAGTTCAAGGCACTCTAATTCTTGATGAGATCTGTTTACAAAAAACTTAAATCTGTATCCAAATCCACACTTCGAGGGTCACAATCTCGATAAAAAAAGCCCGATACGCAAACAAACACGGAAAACTGATCCTGTCTGACGGCACAGTTTTTGATGGCCGGGGATTTGGTTACCCGAAGACTGTCTTTGGCGAGCTGGTTTTCAATACGGGGGTGGTGGGATACACAGAAACGCTCACCGACCCTTCATACGCAGGCCAAATCCTCACCCTCACATATCCGCTGATAGGCAACTACGGCGTTCCTGATGCTCAGGCAAAAGATGAGTCTGGCCTGCCAAAATACTTTGAATCCGATAAAATTCAGGCGCGTGGTCTTGTGGTTCATGAGTTATCGGAAACTGCCAGTCACTGGAACTTGAAAATGACCTTGGATGAGTGGATGTATAACGAAAGTATCCCTGGCATTTCAGACATCGACACGCGTGCACTGACAAAAAAACTTCGATCCGGCGGGGTCATGATGGCAGCCCTTGCAGTTTCGGATTCTGATATTGATACAGAAGAAATCAAAAGACAACTGGTGAGCACCAAATCCTACACATCAGAGGAGTTTATGAGTCAGGTCTCAACAAATCAGGCACAAACCTTTGGAACCGCAAAAGACTGCGTCGTAGTGATTGATACCGGCGTTAAAAACGCAATTTTGCGAAATATTCTGGATCTTGGTTACACAGTGATAAAACTTCCTTGGAACTCTACAATTGAACAGGTCTTATCACACCATCCAAAGGGCGTCGTTCTAAGCAACGGCCCCGGCGATCCGGAAAAATGTCCTGAGACGATCAAAACCGCAAAGCAACTAATCGAAAAAAACATCCCGACTCTTGGGATCTGCCTTGGCGCACAAATTCTTGGTCTGGCAGGCGGCGCAACGACTTACAAATTAAAGTATGGCCATCGGGGCCAAAACAAGTCCTGTCTTAATTTGAAGAACAATCAGGTATATGTGACATCGCAAAACCACGGTTACTGCATAGACCCAATCTCTCTCAAAAACACAGATTTTGATTTATGGTTTACAAATACAGACGACAAAACAGTCGAAGGAATCAGGCACAAGAAAAACAAAATCATTGCAGTACAATTTCACCCCGAAGCCTCGCCCGGTCCTTATGATTGCATGTACGTCTTTGAAGAGCTTGATGGTTTGATAAAGGAGGGAGAGAAAAATTCGAAATGAGAATCTGAAAAAAATTCTTGTACTTGGCAGTGGGGCAATAAAGATCGGAGAAGCAGGCGAAAGTCGCAAAAACGACCGCTAATTCGACTACTCCGGCAGTCAGTGCCTCAAGGCAATACGCGAAGACGGTCTGAAATCCATACTCATAAATCCTAATATCGCAACGATTCAGACCGATACGAGATTTGCAGACAGGGTGTACTTGCTACCGGTTACTCCAGAGTATGTCATCTCAATCATAGATACCGAGCGACCTGATGGAATAATGCTTGGATATGGAGGACAGACTGCACTGAACTGTGGTGTCAAGCTCGCAGAGACAGACATTTTAAAAAAATACAACATTCGGGTTTTAGGGACACAAATAGCCGGGATACAAAAGACAGAGGATAGGCAACTTTTCAAAGACTCAATGGCAGAATGCGGTATTCCGATCCTAAAAAGCAAAACGGTAAACTCGTTTGAAGATGCAAAAAAGGCAGCCGAAGAGCTTGGGTACCCTGTGATAATACGCGTGGCTTACACTTTGGGTGGAAAAGGAGGAGGTGTGGCATACAACGAAATTGAGTTACACGAGATTGTAGAACGCGGTCTTAACGCAAGCCTTGTCCGTCAGGTATTGATAGAAGAATACATCGGACACTGGAAGCAAATAGAATACGAGGTAATGCAGGATCATGAGGGAAACAATGTCATTGTTTGCAACATGGAAAATGTTCTCTCAATGCGTGTCCACACCGGGGACAACATTGTGGTTGCACCCTCCCAAACAATAGACAACAAAGAATACCACATGTTACGTTCTGCGGCATTACGTGGAACAAAACACGTGGGAATTGTCGGCGAGTGCAATATTCAGTTCGCTCTGGACCCAGAATCTGAGCGATATGTGGCAATTGAAATCAACCCGAGGCTTTCGAGGTCGTCTGCCTTGGCAAGCAAGGCAACGGGATATCCACTGGCATACATGTCTGCAAAAATAGGCCTCGGCCATACTCTTCCGGAACTGGTAAACAGTATTACCAAAACCACCACAGCATGCTTTGAGCCATCGCTGGACTATATCGTGTGCAAGCACCCACGTTGGGATTTTGCGAAATTTGAGATGGCAAACCGCAAGCTTGGGCCCACCATGAAATCAGTAGGCGAGGTCATGGCAGTGGGCAGGACATTTGAGGAGTCGCTTCAAAAGGCAATCAGGATGCTTGATATGGGAAACGACGGCCTTGTGCTGAACCGCGCAAATGGAAAGTCATATGATGTTGAAGACATTGAAAACCACCTTCTAAATCCAGACGACCATGTTTTGTATTATGTCGCAGCCGCACTAAAAAAGGGGATGCATGTAGAGAAAATTCACAAGCTATCTGCAATTGATCCGTGGTTTATTGAGAAAATAAAAAACATCGTTGACATCGAAACCGAACTAAAAGAAAAACAACTCTCCGCGGAACTCCTGCGAAAATCAAAACACCTTGGCT
>SBBK01000147.1 GCA_005240025.1 archaeon | reverse complement strand
ATACTATAATTGCATAACAGGTAGCAAGAATCCGCAGTGTGTCAAGCACATGCTTGGATGCTAGTATGTTTTTTTAAAAAGAATTATGCCCAACCCTCACTTTAATTAGCATTTGTAAAATGCGCCGAATTTGAGCTAAACCTAGTCTCCAGTAAAATTCATAGCAACATCCATTCCACCAAATCTATGCTTCCACGCCTAGACAGCATAAGACAGGCACGAATTAAGATCGGCATAACGCAAAAAGAGCTTGCCAGGATGACCGGCGTCAGCACATCGATGATAAACCAGATAGAGTCAGGCCGCAGCCAGCCAAGCTATGAAACCGCAAAGCGTCTTTTTGACAGTCTTGTAACGCTTGAGGGCAGGGCAGACTCAAACAAGGCAGGCGACATTTGCTGCAAGGAGATAATCAAGCTAAAGCCAACAGACTCACTTCATGACGCAATACATAAGATGCGAAAGATGTCAATAAGTCAGATTCCAATCTTTAATGGGTCAAACCCGGTCGGGGTCATAACAGAGGACGGCGTAGTAAAACACCTTGCAGACAGCGACGAGTCGTCATGGAAAAAGATCCGGCTGGCAGACGTAATGGAGACCGTCCCGCCAATTGTGGATCACCAAACTCCGGCAAAGACACTTGTTCCACTCATCAGGTACTCAAAATGCATCCTGGTTGCAAAGACTGGCAGAATAATTGGGATAATTACCGCATCAGACACTCTGAAAATGCTAGAATGATTCACTTAAAATATGATATGACATGTGGCCTCCACATGTAATACAAAACAATGCAGCTCAAGACAACATTTGCAAATCCAAACAAATTCCCACCCATTATTGACATACCCTGCATTACCACATTAATTATTGAAAAAACGATTACAATTGTTCTACCCCATCTTTTGCCGCTAAACAGAGCGGCAGCAATTAAAAATGCCAAAACCGCAACAACTATCAAAAGTGCCGAAATCGCACCCCCGGCAACAGACATCATTGTGTCATAATTCATGCTTGGCATCATTGATGAGATTACACCTACCATTACTGCGCCAATACTCAGAATCATACCTGCGACAGCATGCAGTATTCCTAAAACCGTGATTCCTGCAGGGCGCATTGCGCCCATGTCGGATTTCATTCTGTCGCACGATGGGCAGTAATCGCCTGCAACTAGCTCCTTGCCACAAAAGGTACAAAATCTCAACACCTGTACCTGTATTATCTAAAATAAAAAGGGAAGTTTATCCTCCTGCCGAATCAA
The DNA here is from genome assembly GCA_005240025.1 of archaeon. Taxonomy (GTDB): domain Archaea; phylum Thermoproteota; class Nitrososphaeria; order Nitrososphaerales; family Nitrosopumilaceae; genus Nitrosotenuis. The sequence continues at coordinate 5,025 of SBBK01000147.1, read as the reverse complement.
GCGCTTTTGCATCCATGAACCGCAGAAAATTCAGAGAATATATAGAAAACCAGGCAGGATTGAACCTGCAAGATCAAAATCCGAGATAATAAGATCTGGTAGAAAGATGTTCAAACCCACTGGACCAAACCAGCCGCGGCAAACAGACATGACATACAGCTGGTGTTGGCAGACTGCCGGTGCTACCTGTTCAATGTGGCGGATGTATTTACCAGAAGGTGGGTCTGATACTCCTTTGATGTCTCGTCTACCAAGGATGCGGCAGTACAATGTGGTAAATACGATTGCGTCTGAGAAACCAGACTGTACTAAATCACATTAGAACAGACAAATGTCCAGCATATCCACAAATTCAGGCAACCATACGGACGTTAGATGCAGGACAGGAATTCATTTATCATCATACTCAGCAAAACGGACACATAGAATCATTTCCCCATACTCAAAAAAATACATCTGCCCATGCGAGTTTGCAAACTATCAGGATGCAGAAATCATAATTGCAAATACTTTTTGGGATTACAATACAGCTAGAATCCATTCAGCGCTTGGACACCTTGCCCCTGAGTCTGCCAAATCCTGGGAGATGAGAAATGTGAGAGCAGCCGTATGTAAAATCATGCAAAAAGGAGTACTGAAAACATGGTCCACCCCAAGGCAGGAATCAAGGACATACATTGATGCTTTTTGTGGCAGGGTCTCACAAACCGTCCTAGCCAGGCATTATACTGGCTTCGCCTGAAGTCCTGAGAAAGCAGTATGACTCGGTAGAACAATTTCTCATGTTTTGAAGTGGAGTACAAATTGGTTCACTGCACATCTTATAGGGCACCGTACTTGGTAATCATCCTGTACTGCAAAATACCGCAAGTTATTTAAGTCACTTTAAACTGTATTAAACGAAAATGTATTTTCGTTTAATAGGAAGATCAATTGTTATACTGCAGTATACTAATGAGCTTCCCTCGTTATAAGGGGTGAACTGAATAAACGAAAAAGACTTCATAACACCTTCTGGTAAACTCGTAAAGAATTCAGATGGGCACATTACATTTCTACCCAATGAACTTCCGCCAGAAATCTCGTATGATGAGCCCAGTCTTATAACTCTGATTAGCGCAGCCAGCAATCAGTTAGGGGAATTATCTGGAATAGGACGCTTATTACCAGACCCTCATTTGATAATTCGCCCCTACGTTTTACGTGAAGCTGTTCTTAGCTCGAAAATCGAAGGAACTCAAGCATCTATTCTCGATTTGTTCAGATATCAAGCAGGAGCTGGCAGCAGTCCTCATGAAAGAGAACGTAAGCAGATTGATGAAGTGATAAACTATGTTGATGCGCTTAACGCTTGCTTAAAAAAAATTGAAAAAAAAGAGAGCGAAGTGAATTTGGAGATGATAAAAGAAGCACACAAAATGTTGTTAGAAGGAGTTAGGGGTCAGGAATTGGAACCTGGAAAAATTAGAACTGTACAAAACTGGATCGGTCCAGAAGGAACCCCAATAACCAATGCCAGCTATGTTCCACCGCCACCGGAATATGTTGAGAGGCTTTTACTAAACTTGGAAAATTTCATTAAAAATCCACCGGAAAGAATGCCGATTTTAGTACAATGCGCAATATCACATTATCAGTTTGAAGCAATACACCCATTCGGAGATGGCAATGGAAGAATTGGTAGATTGTTAATACCTCTTATTCTTGCTGAAAGAAAAATGTTGAGCCAACCAATTCTTTATCTTAGTGCTTACATAGAGAAATATAAAACACGTTATTATGATACGTTGTTACAAGTTAGCAAAAAAAGTACATGGAATGAATGGATCAAGTTTTTCCTTATGGCAGTAATTGCTCAGTCAAATGATGCCGTTAGCAATATCCAACAATTAATTGAATTGAAATCAAAATACGAACAAAAATTACGTGAGAGGAAAGCGTCTGCAAGTGTTATGCAAGTGATAGATCTGTTATTTGCTAACCCCTGGATCACAATACCAAAGGTGCAGGATTATCTTCAAGTCACTTATCCACCAGCAAAAAAAGCCGTTGAGTATCTTATCGAGGCTGGAATTTTAAAAGAAGTTGAAAATAAGGAACGAATTAGATTATTTGTGGCTACTGAGATTAACAAAATAGTTAGCTAGGATCCGAAAAAGTGGTGCTAAAAAATTAGAATCGGTGTTAGCTTGTCATGCCTACGAATATGCGTAATCTTGTCTATTACCTGACATACTCCCAACCCTAAAGGGTTCGGGCTTTCCCGCTCGCAATTTGTAATGAGAATGTGGTCTGGCGGTGCGGTCCCCGCTAGAATAAGACCGCATCACCGCATACAGTTTTTGGACATTACAGGGGGTATTCTATTCATGGTAAAAAGCAAGTTCACGCCACAGGAAAAAGCAAGGATCATCTTAGAATCGTTAAACACAAACATCAATGCTGCAGAGCTGTGCCGCAGGTACAACATCGGCCCATTAACATTTTACTAATGGAAGGAAAAATTCCTCGAAGGTGGCAAAACATCACTAAACCATACATCAGGGGGCAATATGTGCAAACATCTCCAAAAAGAGAACTAATCGGTCAAGAGACCGATCGGTGAGCTTACAGTTGCCAACGACATTTTAAAATCCAGATCCACGACATGGCCATTTCTGTAAAGTGCATTATTTGTATACTGAATCACATTAATGCGAGCAGAGTTCTGCCAGAACGCCCCGCAGCGATTTTGGGTGAATAAAAGTAATCTTGGTTCCCTCAGAGCCTGCGCGAATTTTCCCCAAAAACTGGACCCCGCAGCGTTCCATTCTTTGATATTCTTGTTCGATGTCATTTGTGGCAAGGGCCATGTGGTGCAGCCCTTCGCCTTTTTTTTCCAGAAATTTCTTTATTGGTGAGTCATCGCGCGTCGGCTCCATCAGTTCTATTCTTCCGTTTTCCAGTTTTAGTATGGCAAGCTTGACTCCTTCGGATTCAACCGTTTCAAAAACCACTTTCTCGACCCCAAGGGCTTGCTGGTATTGCTTTGCTGCCTCTTCCACATTATTTACTGCAATTGCAATGTGATCAATTTTCATCTAAAATACCTCCCTTGGCCGGTATTCGCCAAAGACCTGCCGGAATTTGTTGCTGATCTCCCCCGTAGTCGCATAAGACCTGACAGAATCCAGTATGAACGGCATGAGGTTCTGGTCTTTTTCTGCTGCAGACTGCATCTTTGATAGCGCATACTCGACTTTTTTGTTGTCCCGCCCTGAGCGAATCATTTTGATTGCTTTTTTTTGTTTTTCGCCTACCGACTCATCAATTCGCAAAAGATCCGGCCTCGGCTCTCTGTCTTCAGTAAACTTGTTGACCCCAACTATGACTCTGTCGCCAGAGTCTATCTCTTTTTTGAGCCGGTATGCGTTTTGCCTAATTTCTGACTGGAAGAAGCCTTTTTCTATTGCTTTTAGCGCCCCGCCCATCTTTTCGATCTGCTTTAGGTATTTCCAGACGCCGTCTTCGATTTCATCGCACAAGTACTCCAGGTAGTGAGAGCCGGCCAGAGGGTCAACCGTTTTTGTTATTCCGCTCTCATAACCCACAATTTGCTGGGTCCTCAGCGCAATTTTTGCAGACTCTGCAGTGGGCAGCGCAAGTGCCTCGTCACGCGAATTCGTGTGAAGGGACTGGGTGCCGCCAAGGACTGCAGCCATGGTTTGAATTGCCACGCGCACTATGTTGTTGTCAGGTTGTTGGGCAGTCAGCGATTCGCCGCTTGTCTGTGTGTGGAATTTGAGCTGGATTGATTTTGGGTCTTTTGCATGGAACTTTTCTTTTAGAATTTTTGCGTAAACTTTGCGCGCAGTGCGAAACTTGGCCACTTCTTCAAAAAATTCCATCGTGCAACAAAAGAAAAACGAAAGTCTCGGCGCAAACTCGTCTACCTTCAGTCCCCTATCAAGGCAGGTCTGGATGTACGCAATTGCATTAGCTAGTGTAAATGCGACTTCCTGTGTTGCAGTCGAGCCTGCTTCCCGCATATGATAACCAGAAATAGAAATCGGATACCACTGGGGTACGTTTTTTGCACAATATGCAATCATATCACCGATCAGTCTCATCGAGGGCTTGGGCGGATAGATGTAGGTGTTTCTTGCCACGTATTCTTTTAGTATGTCGTTTTGTGTTGTGCCCCTCAGTTCCGTGCTTGCAAACCCCTGGGACTCACCAACTGCAATATAATACGCCAGAAGGGTCGACGCCGTCGAGTTTATCGTCATGGATGTACTGACCTTTCCCAATGGGATGCCATCAAATGCAGTAAGCATGTCTTTTAGTGATGCAATAGATACTCCGACTTTGCCCACCTCGCCTTCCGCCTGTGGGGCGTCTGGGTCGTGGCCAATTTGCGTCGGGAGGTCAAATGCCATCGAAAGACCAGTCTGGCCTTTTTCAAGCATGAATTTGAAGCGCTCATTGGTCTGCTTTGCGTCGCCAAACCCGGAGTACTGACGCATCGTCCAAAGCCTTTCGCGGTACATTTCTTTGTGGATTCCCCGGGTGAATGGATATTTGCCCGGGTCTTCCTTTAGTCTCTTTTTTTGGTGGTAAGTAGGCCTTACTGGAAAGTTCGAGTCTGTAAGAATTTCCCTTGGTTTTTTTTCAATTTGTGCCATGGTATCACTTTATTATTGAGCCAGATATTTTGTCTGCTGCCTCAAATGGGTCGATTTGCCTTGATTGAAGTTTTTTGAGGTACCTGGCATAGTTTTTGTCAGATTTCAAGAGCGACTCCATTTTGTTTTTCACATTATTTAAAATAATATCTTTCAACTCGGCTTCTAATCGTTTTTGATCGTGTTCTTTTTTTGATTTTTTCTTTTCTGCCATAAGTTCGACCAGTTTTTTTGCAAGCTCGTCTATTCCCCTGTTTTTTGTAGCTGATGTCTGCAAAATTATTGGGTTTTTCTCAGCCATTCCAATGAATTCTTTGACAGACTCGTAAAGCTGGGGCGCCCCTTCAAGGTCGCTTTTGTT
>SBBK01000028.1 GCA_005240025.1 archaeon | reverse complement strand
GGTAAGGGCAGTCGGCCCTCGTTACTATCAGACTGTAGTTGATGTGAGGATAACAAAATCAGCCGTCGTCGGGCAGAATTGATGAGGGCAATGATTTTGTTGTAGCCATCATGTATCCAATCCAGGATATGACGCCAAGGATTCCGCCTGCAATCATCAGTACGGACAGCTGTAGCACGATCGGGCTCCATTCAGAAAGCATCAGCAAGTACGCATATACGAAAAATGCCGCAATGCATGAGCAGAATATCAAAATCCCCGTGGCCTTGCGTCTTGTCATGTGCTAAACCCTTAAACCGCATTATATCAACCAACTCAAAAGTTCTTGCCATGCGGCTTCAAAATTTTATAAAGGCGAGCCACATAATATCATGCGAGGTCTGAAAATGGGAATTATTCGCATAGGCGGTAGAGGAACAACAAGACGCGTAGCAGAAAAAGAACCTGATAACTGGACAGGTCCTGCCTTCAGAGACCACATGGCAAAGCAAAAAGAGGCTTCCAAAGACAGATACATCACAATGGGCAGAGGAACTGCCAAGATCAAATTTGGCGACATTGCAGATACTGCAGGGAGATCAAGCGGCAAGGGCATGTGGGTCAGCACGGGCAGAGGAACCGGCAAAAGAAAGATAGAGTAAGGGTCTGCCAGCTTCGCAACGAAACAGATTTGGACATACATTCAAAATAAAAAATGTATGGGGTTATCGAAAAGATCTAACCTTTCGAATTACCCTGTTGTGATCAAACGCCGATGTGGTGGTTATGTACAGAAGGTGGTTTTTTCCTGCAGGCATTGTGATCCTTTTTACTCTTCCATACTCGGCCAGAACGTACTTGCAGTTTCCAAGTTTTCTTGCGAGGGATTTTCTTACCTTCCAAGATCGTGCCGCAACTTGCAAGGAGGTTTTGCTCTCCTTTTTTGACAAAAGGTTTTGTACACGTTTGGAGCGTGCCGAATATACTGGCTTGCCGTTCATGTCACAAACGGTAACAACCCTAACCGAGGGGCTGACTTTGAGAAGTCGTGTCGCTACGCTTTGAACTTCCATATGATACGAATCTCACTGAAATTGATAAATATTTCTAGTAGGCGAATTCGATTGCCATCAAAAAGGCATCTTCGCCGTCCCGGTAGTACGATTTCAGTCTCTGCTTGATGCTGAAACAGAGTTTTTCATACAGACGGACTGCCTCAGTGTTGCTGCACCGGACCTCCAGATACAGTTCGTCGCATCTTTTTTCCTTTACTCCCCTGATAGATTCCTCGACAATTGCTCTGCCGAGGCCACGCCTTCTATGCTCTTCGAGCACTGCGATGGATACGATGTGCCCCTTTTTGACAAAGCCCAGTTTCTTAAAGTTTGAAAACCCGTACTCTGTCTTGCACATGATATATCCCGCAATCTTTCCCTGATGCTCTGCAACCAGAAAGGCCTCTGGAAGTTCGGCTAAAAGACTCTCATAGAAGTAGTCAGAATAATGCTCAGGTAGAGTTTTTAGGTTTACCTCCATGACTGGTATGAGGTCACTTGGCTCACAGCGCCGAATTAGATAGTCGCCAAGCTGCCTGTTTATGATCTGCATTGAATTATCTTTGTCACATCAGTATTTATTTTTAAAGCAGAAAATCGGACAAATCAATTAATTTGCATGGTTGGTTTTGATGTGTGATGAGTGAGCCGACACAGGAACAGGTCATAGACATTGTCTCCTCGATTTTTGTGGTGCAGAATATTGTGATTACGCTTGAGAGGATGGAGTTTGAGATAACGGATCCGGATTTTAAGGAAAAGTTTGTCATGCTGGTACAACGGCTCGAACCACTAAACCTTGTTTGCTTTATGCGTAAATCCGAAGAGAGGCTCCGTATTTGGGTGAACCGGCTTCCGCCCGAACCAAAGAAGAGGAGGTTTCTTTCAAGGGCACAGATTCAGCGAATTCTGTTTGGAGTAGTTGTTGCATTTGTAATGATCGACGGCTACTACCGGACCGTTGGAGTAAACGAAATAGTTCGAATAGGCGACCCGCTTGATTTTGCGGTTTTGTACACGTTTTCACTCGTTGGGATTCTGGGGGTGCACGAGGCAGGCCACATCGTGGCTGCAAAAATGCACAAGATTGGCACCTCCTGGCCGTACTTTATCCCCGGGGTGCCGGTTTTTGGGATCCCCACCTTTGGGGCACTCATCCAGTCCCGGGGCCTGACCACAAACCGCGACATTTTGTTTGATGTGGCAATAGCAGGACCCCTTGCAGGACTTGCAATAGCAGTCATAGTGTCGTTTTATGGCGCATATACATCTCCAGTTTTGGACGACGCACTTGTGGAGGAGCTGTCAGGTTCCTTTGTCAGGCTAAATGACAGTATTTTGATGACACTTGCCCTCGCAAGCTTTGGGAAGGCTGGACCCGATGTCGAGGTCCTGATGTCGCCTGTCTTGTTTGCCGCGTGGCTTGGGTTTTTGATTACGTTTTTGAATCTTTTGCCTGCATGGCAGCTGGATGGAGGCCACATGGCACGCTCGATTTTCGGCCAGAAAATACACCGAATTGCAACATATGCCAGTATAGCGGTTTTGTTTTTATTGCGATACGAGATGATGGCAATTTTCATTTTGTTGTTCAGCATGAGGAACATGAGTGCCGCACCCCTTGATGATGTCTCCCCCCTATCAAAAAACAGAAAAATTCTGTATGTTGCGGTAATCATAATTGCGATATTGTGTGCGCCATTACCATTCTCAGTTTGGCCCCAGTAGTATTCTGGCACCATCCGGAACAATTGAGATTTTTTGCCTGATCCCTTGAGTTTTGAGAACATGATCGAGTGCCTCCTTTACGCCGTCAAACAAAACTATGCCGAGTTTTTTGATGTAGAACTCGGGCAAAACTGAGACCATGGCGATTTTCAGCCTTTTTTGAATCTCGGATAAAAACAGGAGATCCTCCATACCATCCACATATTTTGCAGGTTTTTGCAGGCGCTCAAGGCTCATTCTTCCCTGCACGTATTGCAGTATTGCTTCAGAGCCCATTCCTGCCTTGCATTCTCCAAGCAGAATTGCAAGGCCGTCATCCCTTATTGTGGTGTGACAGTTCCACAGCGAGCCCAGCGCGTGCCCGAGTGTGTCGTTGCTTGCGTCCTTTCCGGTGCTTATCAGAAGCGTACGGTGCTTGTCTATTTTTTCTGAAAAAGATGCAAGAGTTTTAGAAACGGACAAAGTGTTTGAGGGATGCCCAACGCCAACATCCACTATTCCCTTTTGGTTTGCCACCAGCTCGACTGCAGATATCTCAAACGAGTTTGCAAAGTTTTTTGCCACCTCAAGGCTCGGGGTTTCTTTTCCCGGGGATGGCAGGGCCGAGGTTCTTTTTTCATAGGCCGAAAGCATCCGGTCTTTGCCAAATCGCCGTAGCAGTTTTGTGCAAATTCCATCAAAACCAAAAAGTCCATCGAACTCCATCTCACCCAGAAATACCAGATCTGCGTTTACTTGCTGGATTCCCTCAAAGGCCTGTACCTGGCTTTCTTGTGGGAGTGAGGACCTGACCAGATTCATTATCTGCTTGTCTGCAAAGACTTTCGGTCTTGGGGCAGATTTTTGTGTACACTTTTCAAAAATTACCGATAGCGCCCTTTGTACAGAGGCAGTATAGTTTAGAACCACAAAGGTGAGGGGTTTGCCAAGATCCAGCGCGTCGAGTTTTTCGGAAACCACGGTATCGTCCAGAATCTCTGCCTCGTGCTCGATTTTTTGGTCGAGATTTTCCGCTTTTATATCCAAGACTACGTCCGTCGGGCCATAGTTCAACCAGATTTCAGGCACAATAGACCGTAAAAACAAAACAAAATAAATCCAGTTTAGTAAATTTTGGTGTGGATTTTGTAAAACAGTTTACAACGTTTTTGCACCAAAATGACATAATCAGGTTTGGCGATTTTACCCTGACAAGCGGCAAAAAGAGCTCCTACTACGTGGATTTGAGGGTAGTTCCGAGCTATCCGCATCAGTTTAGGCGCATGACCAAGTACCTCCAGAGCGTGATATCTGAGCAGGTGGGCTTTGACAACTTTGATGCTGTTGCCTCCGTTCCTACCGGTGGCCTCATAATTGCATCATCGCTTGCATATGAGCTGGTAAAGCCCCTTGTGTATGTCAGAACCGAGGCAAAGGCCCATGGAACAGGCAGACTTGTCGAAGGCATAGTCAAAAAAGGGATGAAAATACTCCTGGTTGATGACGTTGCCACAACCGGCGGCTCTGTTGCAAACGCCGCAAGGGCCCTCAAGGAGGCAGGCGCAATGGTTTCCGATGCATATGTTATAGTAAACCGGCTTGAGGGGGCCGGCAGCTTGCTAAAAAAAGAAGGGGTGACTCTTCACCACCTTTTGGATATTTTGGAGGCTGCAAAAATTCTTCACCAGGGCAACCTGATTGACAGGGCGACACTTGAGAGAGTACAAAGCCAGGCATCAAAACCTTAGCTGTGGTATATCATCAGGCCTTTTTCTTCAAGTGTGTTGTGCAGATTGTGAATTGATCTATACACGTCGCTTTCCTTTTTTGCGCCGGTGCAGACAAGCTTGCCAGACGCAAACAGCAGCATGACAGTTTTTGGATCAAGCATTCTGTGAATGAGTCCTGGAAACTGTTCTGGCTCGTACATGCTTCGCGGCATTATCCTTGCTGCGTGCTCCAGGTGTATTTTACCGCCAAGATTTGCTGATGCGACGATGTTTTGCACTGTTACAATTGCCTCGTTTTTTATTTTGATTCCGTTTTTTCTGAGCTGCTGGACGACAGACCTGACTGCCTTGATTGCCATGTCTTCGGATTTGCCCCCGGTGCAGACCATTTTGCCAGACGAGAAGATCAGTATTGCGGTCTTGGGGGTTTTAATCCTGAACACAAGTCCGGGGAACTGGTCTGGGTTCCACTCTGTGTCTGGGAATTTCTCTGTCACCTCGTTTAGGTCGATTCTCTGGTCAACGGATGCAGAGGCAACTACATTTTCAATGGATATTACGGGTTTTGTCTGGGGCATGTCTTTGGATTCAAGTTTGTCTTTTATATATTGAAATGATGAAAAACAAGATTATGGCAGCTCAGACAAATGCCTTCACATCATTTTTCAGATATAACTCTGATTCTTCATTGCGGCCATAATTTACTGGTTGTCTTGAGCTTAAATTGATTTCATTGTTTTCTCGGATGACCATTGACATACTCCCAACCCTAAAGGGTGTGGGCTTTCTCGCCCGATCCCGGTAAGAAAGTTCACCGGAAAGTTGAATGGAAGGCTGCTGGACAGCTGACCCGGCCTTGGACCCCAATAAACGAGAATCGGAAAGTTCTCTATTCTGAAACGGAAGAACTTGCATCTTGGGCAGAACCTCCTGTCCCTGACGCAGTTGCCGCATATACAGTACCAGTTCATCAGCCAAATGTTGAACAGGTTAAGAACCAGGTTACGAGTATGAGATTCCGCTAGAGGTCAATCACTTGAGAAACTTTTCTAATAATTTTCTGAGCTCACTTAACATATCGTCAAGAGACGGCATCGGTTCTCTGCTGAGTCTTGTCAGGCCTGTCTCCAGATATGGCTCCAGTGTTTTCACTATGCCGTCAGGGAAGAATTGATCAACACTTGTAAATGTGACATCTTTGCTTTTGCATTTTTCCAAAAACAATGCCTTTACTTTCTCTCTGTCGAATTTTTTTGTCTTTAGCAGTTTCCAGACATCATAATAATCCCTGATCTTAGTGCGCTGTATGATGGCGCGTGTTTTCTCCGCGAGTATCTCATCCAGTGAGTATACTCTGACATCGAATTCCGGATAGTCTAATACCTTTGGCATCTTCTTTGTGTGCACCTCTCCGGTTACTCCTTCCCTCGTTATCTCTATCTTCACTGTGTCCTTGCCCAGCGGGCCATCGTATTGAAATCTGCTTGTAAGATACCCCTCGTTACTGTGATGCCTGTCCTTCAATCTGACATCCATGCCGCTTGCACCCCTGACTAATTTTGGAACTTCCTCCTTCAGCACCCTTTCCAAAGTCTCTGGAACAATATCGTCAATCAGAGTGAAATCAAGGTCCTCAGATAGCCTCCAACCTTCAGGAAAATTCACCCTGGAGAGGGCAGTGCCTCCCTTGAAAATGAGCTTGCTACCTATCGAGCTTTTCATGATGCCAAACAACAACCATCCTAAAGCATAATCCTTGCTTACTGCTGACGGGTTGAGCCTTTTCTCACCGGCAAGTTTATGCCGTCTTTACTTAACATCTAGTGGCCCCTCCAACTCATCAAGTCCTTCTTGGTCCTGTTTATGATTAAACCATATTCTTTGGAGTATTCTATTGCATTCTTTGGACCACTTGGATCTAGCCATTTGAGACCCTTTGGAATTTTGTTTAGATCTTTTACATCGATTTTCTTCTTTAATTCAAGGATATCTAGAATGTAGAATAATCTTCTCTTAACAGAATCATTTTTCATTTCTTTTGCATAGTCAATAACCTTTGTAAAGTCTATCTCATCCTGAGACTCCCAAATCCCTTTTACTAATTCGTCGAGACCACCACAATATTTTGGATAGATTAAACCATCTACAATTGTTTTTTCTCTGGATGATATTCTAAATTTCTCACCGGCAATTTCTTCATCAACTGTGCCGAAGAATCTCTTTTTTGAAAACGTGACAAATTTGAATTTGACTGATCCGTATTCTAGATTTCTCTTTCTCTTTGTCGTTACCACGAATATTGTGCTTGGAACCTGTTCTGTCATACCCCAGTAATTGAGAGCCGATGCAAATCCTATGTAATAAGGATCCACAATTTCTGATGCTATGATGAAAGGAACTCCTGCCCATTTGCCTTTGTATCCGGCCTTTGCAGGTATCAAAAGATATTTCCCGCGCTCTATCTCCTCTATCCTTCCCTTTTTTCTGAGTCTGTAGAGAGCAGCATTTACAGAGTCCTTCGACGATTTCAGAATCCTGTATGCATCAGCAGTATTGAATGTCTTTTTTTCTTCCTCTTCCAGAGTAAGTATCAGTTTTAACTCTGTGGAGCCAAGTCTTATTAGTTTTGTAACCATAATGTCGTCTAACAACACTATCGTTACAAAAGTATTAAAATATATGTTTTGTAACCATAATGTCGTCTAACAACACTATCGTTACAAAAGTATGACAAAATTACGCATGATTTGGATGCCCAGTACCAGATCTCCTTGCAAATCCAGCATTGTCCAGAGCGCAGATTTGAGAGAACGAATGGTGCAAACTCCTTTCTTGCGAGATATTTTCTGTATTCGTCTCTGACCACTGATGCGGGATCGTTGAAGTTTATCGGTTTGTCATCTATGAAGAAGAAAATTCCCATTAGACCCTCCTCCCTCTTTTCTTATACGGTAATCTATCGATCCGCACTATCCTATCTTTGGGCTTTGCAATGGAGATTTCGACGTTTTTGGGATAATCCTTGAAGTAGCTAATTTCTTTTATCAGATTCCCAGAATTTCATAAATGGTTTGAATGTGATTAACACCATGTCAGACGGCCCTACAGGTCTTCCAAGAAGCTCTTTTGACAGTTAGCCGGATTTTTTAGGAGGGTCAAGGCAAAAAGACAAAAACACAGTATATTAAATGCGATTTTCAAGAGCTTTGATCTGATTGCTGTCTGCATCAGGTGGAAGCTAACAATCCAAAGATTGATGTTCTCAACAAACCTTCCTTCTTTGTCAAGGATCCCTTCTTTCACCGGATTTTTTTGATTCAGTAGAATTGTTTGCTGTACTTTCAGATATCCTACCAGCGATCCGATATCTGGATGGGCCCAAGGGGTTTCACAAGACTCAGCTTATCGAAGCCCTAACAAAAACAGGCAGATGTTATACGAAATTTTTTCCATAGCGCCAGCTAATCAT
>SBBK01000118.1 GCA_005240025.1 archaeon | reverse complement strand
TTATTATGCCGCCCCGAACAAGTCTTGGATAAAAAAATCCCAAACTGTCAAGTGTGCTTTTGTACAGATCAACATCGAGATGTACAAAGGAAAACTTGGTATTTTGTATTGGTTTGACAGTTTCAGGGAATGTGCCTTTGTGTATTGCGACATTTTCATATTTTGAGAGGTATTTCCTTACTTTTTCTTCACTGGTATTATTAAATTCGTTTTCTTTCCAGTATTTGACCCCGAAATGCGTGTCCACATCGGATAGTGGTGGAAGACCAGTAAATGTATCAAATAGGTGCAGTTTTTTGTCGCCCTTTGCTTCGCAGATAAGTTTGGCAGAACCACCTTGGTAAACTCCCACTTCTGCCATTTCACCATCAAGTCTGCTTTGAGAGCGTGCAACAGAATACACGGTATATGCCTCGTATGGGAAAAATGCCAGGTCTACCTCTTTTTTTATTGATTTTATCAGGTTCACAGTCTCTGGTTCTTTATAAAAGGCCAACAGCCTGAATTGAAATGCAGACGCAAAAAAACCCAAAAAGCTCCCTATGGATTTGGTCTTGTAAACAATTCTACGCAAATCATTCATACCATACAACCAGATCCGTTAATAATTTAATATTATGAAAATTGGGAGTACCGTATTATGCATGACAGAGACAAAGTCAAGCAGCCACTGGTAAGTATAATCATACTAAATTACAATGCAGGGGAATTACTCGTTGATTGTGTTGATTCATTGCTAAAAACCCAATATCCAAATTTTGAGATTATTGTAGTTGATAATGCGTCGAGAGACGAAAGCCATAAAAAATGTAAGGCAAGGTTTCCTGCAATACATCTTTTGGAAAATAAGGAAAATCTCGGCTATTGTGAGGGCAACAATGTCGGGATCAGACAGGCAGGGGGAGAGTTTGTCGTAATTCTCAATCCAGACACGCTGGTCGAGCCAAGTTGGTTAAGTGAGTTGGTTTTGGCCCATCAGCAAACTGGTCCAGGACTTTATCAGCCCAAATTTCTAACGACAACAGACCATCGAGTATTGATGAGTACAGGAAACATGATCCAGCTGTTTGGTTTTGGGTATTCTAGAGGCAAGGGGGAAATTGACACCGGGGCTCAGAACATTATCGAGACCATAGGCTATGCATCTGGTACCTGCTTGTTTACAACTATGGAGATCATGAAAAAGATCGGCATGTTTGACCCTTTTTTGTTTGCATATCATGACGACTTGGATTTGGGTTGGAGGGCCGCATTGCAGAAAATAAACTCGTATTACATTCCCAAATCAATCGTGTATCATCCGCCCGAGGGATTCAGTTTCAAGTGGAGCCCATTCAAGTTCTACCTTTTGGAAAGAAACAGGCAATATTGCCTGCTTACGCATTATTCCAGATCAACGCTAATCAAAATGCTCCCCGCATTAATTTTGGTGGAGATGGCCGTGTTTTTTTTCTATTGGAGGCGCGGTATGCTTGGTTCAAAGGTAAGAGCGTCACTGAACATACTAAAAAATTTGAATCAAATCGAAAAACGCTATTCGCAGATACAAAAGGAGAGACTGATCGGAGACTATCAGGTCATCAAAAACTTTCATGACGAGCTGGCAGTTCCAAAGGCAGTTGCAGACAAAAAGAGCAACGTATTGTTTAACAGATTCATTAGTAGGCTCAGCAGATTGACTAGAACCGTAATTTAGTGCTTTATTGACAAGGCCACGGCCACGGCCAGATTTTTCTCATGACTCAGGGAAACAAGAAAATCATACCCTCCAAGGTTTATTGAAACAGTAGGTTTAGAATTTGAGTGATTCGTTACAATATCAATAAGGTTTACTTTGTTGGGAATTGATTTCTTTACAGCCTCCTTTATGGCGAATTTGCCTGCAAAATGGATGTATGGATCCTTAAACTTGAGACAATACTTTATTTCCAGAGGTGAGAAAATTTTTTCGTAAAAACTTTTGTTGTTGCCATATGGCATTTTTTTAAATTTTTTGACTTCAACTATGTCAATGCCAATATCAAATTGTGGGGGCGTTGTCATTACGACTTTGAACAAATCGGAGATAAATAATCATTGTTTAATTATTTTTTTCTTCAGCAAGCTCGATTAGATTACATTTCGTATTTTTCATGCTAAGCATTACAAATCCTATCAGCCTGTCCTCAAATCCCTTTACCGGCTTTACGACTATCTTAGCTCCTTTTTTTTCAAATTCAGACATTTCTTTGTGAATATCCTTAACCTCAAAACACAGATGATGAAAGCCACCACCCTTGTTTAGGAAATTTGTAATTGGAGAGTAGTTGCCTGCCGGCTCTATTAGTTCAAGGTATGGTTCGCCCATTTTTAAAAAACAGACATTTACCTTTTGCGATCCGATCAGGGTAGGCAAACTTATTTGCTCGAATTTAAGAAATTTGGTGAGCTCGCCCAAGGAATCTTGGATTTTTGGTACAACTATGCCTATATGGTGCAGTTTCATGTCAGGGCCACTCCATGTTTTTGTAGCAGTTTTTTAAAGTCCCCTACTTTTTTAATCTCCAGAGTTTCGTCCAAATTGAATTTTATTCCATACGCAGATTCTATTTCGTCCAGTAAAACGTAGACATTGAATGAATCCCAGCCATCTATGGTTTCCTCACCAGAATTATCACTAACCTCCGAAGCAGGCACGTTAAAGACCCTAGATACTATCTGGTATAGTTTGTCAGTCATTGTTCTACAGTGCACTTGAGGTGGTCAGGAATTTTTATAGGATTACTTTTTAGGTCGTAAACCCAGAAGTCGCCGTCGTTTTTGAATCCATAGTCTGAGAGGAAGGTTTCACTAGGCATGTTTTTTTTGGTAGGAATGAATTCCCCCTTCACCTTATTGACGCCTTCCAGTTTTGCCTTTTTTAGAATGTGGCCCATGATACCATCCTCGATTTTTCTGCCCATGATCCTGCAGCTTAGCAAAAACGTATCAATTTTCCACTCTGTGTTTTCTTTGTTGATTATGAATACTCCGGTGATTCCACTATCGCCGAATTTGTCCTCAATTTTTACACACCCCACCCAGTGTTTTGGGTTGCTTGCAAATTTACGAATGTCTTCTTCTTGGTAGCGCCTAGTAGTTAAGTTAAATTGATTTGTTTTTAGCGTGAGTTGGGAAATGCGCGGAATTGTAAATTCGTTTGCTTTTTTTATTTCAAGCTTTATGTCCAGTTGTTTGAGAAAATCGTCCAGAGT
>SBBK01000217.1 GCA_005240025.1 archaeon | reverse complement strand
GACTATTTCAGAGAACTTTTTTTCATCCATGTTTGCGGAAATTTCAGAAATCTGGATTCTGTCAAAAGTTCTATTGACCAGGTTGAGCTGACTGACCCTGTTTTTGTCATAGTAAAAATAAAGAAATTTTTTTGTCTTGTTATCATATAATATTCCGTCGTCATAAATGCCAAACTCCAACAACGGTTTGTCTTTGTCTATTTTTATTGGAATGTCTTCATACAGTATTATTGCATCATAGTTTATGATCCCAACTGCACCGCCAAGGTATCTTGATGATACGTCGTCTGTCTTTTTGATCAGACGTCTAATCTCTGTTATTGGGTCTCTGGTAGGTATGGTTTTTGTGGTGCCGTCTGTGTGCTGTAAAACTATCCTGTCTTGGTATCCCTGCACGATTATCTGTGGGCTAAATCCGATAATTGATGTCTCGGCAAGCTCTTCAGGCCCTGTCAGAGATTCGAACAGAAATGTATGGGTGTAGTTTGATTCCAGTCTGGAATAAATCTCAAATTGCGATCCAGTCAGATCTAGGGGTATTACTGTAGGATGCGAGTTTCCAAAGGTGGTCACCCATACGTACTCGTGGTTCTGTCGTCTATTTATTAACTTCGAATTGTTGGTGGTTCTTTGCGTTGAAATTCATGCATATTCCTTGGTAAAAAGTCACAAAAATTACCGTATGGTACGGTACCTTTATATGCGATCGAGTCGTATATGATCCGATGAGCCAGATCCTAGCCCAAACAAAGGGAAGTGTTTTGTATTCGGAACTGCACTTTTCACGACCCACATACCTGAAAAGCTCAGCAAAAGAGGCGGTGTGTCAGTTGTGCAAAACTGGACTAAAAGAAGGCCTGGGTCTAGCTGCCAGACATATCGATGGAAAGACGGTTCTCGTCTGCAGTCATCACAAAATCTAGTTTTGCCAGGAGGGGCTGGTTATTGCCCCCTGTGCCGCCGAACCCACAAGCGATGCGTATTTTGCAAGCGCACCAGACTCGTAGTTTGGTTTTCTTGGCTTCCATTGGTTTTTGCGCGTCTCCAACTCTTGTGGTGATATGAGCAAATCAATTCTGTTTGTTTCGGTATCTATTGAGATCCCGTCACCATTTTTTACAAGGGCGATATTTCCACCAACAAATGCCTCGGGGGCCACATGGCCTATCATGAATCCTCGCGTGGCACCAGAAAACCTGCCGTCTGTTACCATCGCCACCTTTTCCCCAAGCCCCTGTCCTACAAGTGCGGCAGTGACTGCAAGCATCTCCCGCATTCCAGGGCCGCCTTTTGGACCTTCATATCGTATAACTACTACGTCGCCTGCAACAATCTGGCTTTTTGATACTGCATCAAACGCATCCTCCTCTCTGTCAAATACCTTGGCCTTGCCTTCGAATTTGGTGATCTTGACTCCGGACATTTTTACCACGGCGCCATCCGGCGCAAGTGAACCCTTGAGTATTACTGCGGTTCCGGCGCGATGCAGTGGTGAGTCTAATGGTTTTATGACTTCGTTGTTTGATGGAGGAGGTATGGATGTGGAATCCAGGTTTTGCTTCATGGTTTTTCCAGTCACTGTGATCACGTCCTCGTTTAGCAGTCTTCTGTCAAGTAGTTTTTTTAGCATTAGGGGTACTCCGCCCACTTTGTCCAGATCATTCATGACATACATGCCACCGGGTTTTAGGTCGGCAATGTGTGGCACCCTTTTTCGTATCCGCTCAAAGTCATCATAATCCAGCTTGATTCCTGCCTCGTGTGAAAGCGCCAAGAGGTGCAAAATCGCATTTGTCGAGCCACCAATTGCATTCAAAATTGTAATCGCGTTTTCAAACGCCTCAAATGTCAAAATCTCCCTTGGCTTTATCCCAAGTTCAAGCAGTTTGGCGGCTGCGACTCCGGTATCGTATACGATTTTTTCTCGCCTTTCGTCTTCTGCAGGCGGGCTTGCGCTTCCAGGCAATGCGATTCCTAGGGCTTCCGATATTGACGCCATCGTGTTTGCAGTAAACATTCCGCCACAAGAGCCGGCGCTTGGGCATGCATAATTTTCAATATTTTTTAGCGCCTCTAATGTAAGCTGACCGGCATCATATGCTCCAACTGCCTCGTAAACGTCTTGAACTGTTAGCTGCTTTCCGTTGTAGAATCCGGGCATTATGGTTCCTCCATATACAAACACGGAAGGAAGGTTGAGCCTTGCCATTGCCATCATTGTGCCGGGTAAACTTTTGTCACATCCGGCTATTCCCACAAGTCCGTCATACTGGTGTGCTCTTACCATCAACTCAATAGAGTCTGCAATGACCTCTCTGCTTACGAGCGATGATTTCATTCCCTCATGGCCCATTGCAATTCCATCACTTACTGCAATGGTGCTAAACTCGCGGGGCGTGGCGCCTGCATCGCGCACACCGTCTTTTGCTTTTTGCGCAAGCCTCCCAAGGTGAATGTTACACGGCGTTGCCTCGTTTCCCGTATGTGATACTCCAATAAACGGTTTTTCCAGGTCCGTATCTGTGAGGCCCATGGCCTTGTACATTGCTCTGTGCGGCGCCCTTGATGGACCAACTACTACGTTTTTGCTTGAGATATCCATTACTGGTCTTGGAGCAGCTAACATATTAGAATTTTTTCAATTACCAAAACGGGCTTATCTTTGGATTAGTTGGGCGTCAAGCTCCCTTAGTTGCTCGTCAATCTGTGTCTGGTTTTCATTGCCAAACGAAATCAGAATTCGGTCGTCCTCTTCCAGGACGTGATTTTGAATGCTGTCTACCTTTTGGTGGTTGACGTAAAACTTGAGCGAATAATCCTCGTTTGTACAAAATGTGTGTTCTGGAGTCTTGTCTGGAAAGACAAAACACTCATCGGTAAGCTCGATTTTTAAAGAATCAAACAAGAATTCTAGCGGAACACCGGATGCATGTCTGTGGACTGTGTTGCCGTCCCCGCCCTCAAAGTGGATGTATGGGGTTTTTACCTGGTATGCAGGTGCAGAAAAATCAAACTTGTCGCCAAAAATTCTAACCAGCATCGATGCATGTTCGTGCTCGTCTCCAAGTGTTCCAACCTCAGGCGGTAAGTTTAACGGACTGGATGCGGTTTTTGTAACAAAATGATATGACGCATATCCAACAATGGACGCAATTCCGACTAAAATGGCGATTCCTATTGCCATGTTTTTGCGTTTTTGCCGCGTCTGACGGTCTAGAAAACTCTCACGTCGCTCTTCGCGCTCCTTTTTTTTGTTATTCTCGTCTTTGCCCATGAAACACTCAAACTGAAAAATCAGCACTAATTAATCAATCGTTATGGTGCAGGTCTGGCCAATCGATGGCTTGTTTATCATATTTCTATAAATTGTGGGAATCCACCTACTGCAGTTGTTGAACTGCATTTTTTGCGACATTGTAACTGGCAAAAGGGAGGGGCATTTTATTTATGACGACAGCACACATGTGGCATTTTTAGACAAATATCCAATCGACAGGGGTCACTGCCTCATAGTGCCAAAGACCCACTATGAAAAACTAATTGACATGGACACACAAAACGTGGCAAGCCTTTTTTCACAAATACCGAAAATTGTGCGTGCAATAATGTCGGCTACTGGCGCAGACGCATTCAGCCTGGCTCAAAACAATGGTAGAGCTGCAAAACAAATAATCCCTCATGTACACGTGCACATAATTCCGAGGTACAGTGATATCGGACCGATATGGACAAAAAGGACCATACCGACATTCGACGAGCTTGAGGAACTTGCCCAAAAGATACGGCAAAACATTCACTAATGTTTGTTTAAAACAAAGAAACTAGCCTTAAAACGTCTTCCATACAGAAACAATTCATGGAGATACTGATTGCCGAAGACAATGAATTTACTGCAAAACAATACAAAACGGTGCTGGAAAAACACAACCACAAGGTAATACTTACTAAAGACGGGGTAGAATGCGTAGACTACTACCTAAATGAGGCAAAATATGAGGAATTGTTTAGAAAAAACAGTTTACCGCCATTTGATTTGGTTTTGATGGATCACGACATGCCAAGAAAGTCTGGTGCAGATGCAGCAAGAGAGATTCTTGCATGCAGGCCAAATCAACGTCTGCTCTTTTTGTCAGCATACGGAAACAACATAATGCAAAAACTAAGGGATGTCAGGGATGAAACCGTGCAGATAATCCAAAAACCGTTTTCGCTTGGCTTTCTAATAAACAAAATTGAAGGCAGGGTAATCAAAAACAAAATAATCAACACTCAGGAATCTAACGTAATGACTGCAACTCAGGACAGCGCTGCTATTCGCTAGGCTACTGGTTTGGGTTGTAACGCAAAATCGCACCACACTTGCCTAGGCTACCCAACATGGCCCCGTGCTCCGATACGCCGGAAATCACCTCAATTTTTGTGCCAGTCTGGGCAGCCAGAAGAGACAGATGATCTACGAGGTCCTGCGATAGTGCCTCTTGGTCCATGCTCTTGCAGTTTGGACACGGCTTGTTGAGCAGCTCCGTCTGCCGGGGAATTATTTTTTGGCGCTCAATTATCTCTTCTTGAATGTTTTGGCATCGCTTGCATTTTATCTCAAGGCGGTAAAGGTTGATGTCATCGTTGATTAGAATGGTATCTGCG
>SBBK01000052.1 GCA_005240025.1 archaeon | reverse complement strand
CAGATTGATACTGGCAGGGAGCACCGAAAAGGCATTCCCGAGGTAGTTTTTGCTGAGAAAAAACAGACAAATGAGATCAAAAAAATAATTAAAAAAATACTGGAAAGATCAAACTCGGTTCTTGTATCAAGAATTCAAAAACAGGACTACGGCAGAATAGTTGCGTTTGCCAAGAAAAACAAACTCAAAATTAAAAATGGAAAGAACACATACACGCTTTTGCTTTACAAAAAAGACATCAATCCGGGTGGCGGAAAAATTGGAATTGTCACCGCAGGGACTTCGGATATCGGTGTTGCAGAGGAGGCCAGGCTCGCCTGCGAGGCCATGAATTGCACCTGTTTTTGCAGCTATGATGCAGGAATTGCAGGTCTGCACAGAATATTTCCCGTCATAAAGAAATTCGTGCAGAATCAGGTGGACGTAATAATTGTAGCAGCTGGAATGGAGGGGGCGCTTGCATCTGTAGTTTCTTCACTGGTTGATGTCCCGGTGATAGGCCTGCCTACGTCTGTTGGATATGGTTATGGGGAAAAGGGCGTCGCGGCTCTTGCATCTATGCTTCAGAGCTGTTCTCTTGGCCTTTCGGTGGTAAACATCGACAACGGAATTGGTGCCGGCGCTGTTGCGGCAAACATTGCCAACAACGCTAGACGTCGATGAGTCCGAGATTTCCAAGTTCTGACCCAATTCCAAATCCTACGAGCGCAATCCCGGTTCCAAGTCCTGCCATCTCAAGGCCTCCCTTGATGACACTTGTTTTGGCCAGCCTCGACTTGATTGCACCCACAAGAAAAGATGTGGACAAACTAAGCCCGATTGCAATTCCAAGTGGGACAAAACCGTGCGCAAAGAAAAATGGAATTATTGGCAAGATGCCTCCAATTAAAAACGCGCCAAACATTCTAAATGCGCTCTTTAGTGGATTACCCACCACATCCACATTCAATCTGAGCTCTTCGGTGAGCATTGTGTCAAGCCAGACTTTTTTGTCTGAGGTTATTTTGTTTACAACAAACTCGAGATCCTTTCCAGAGAAACCCTTGGCTTTGTAGATCTCTTCGATTTCTGCCCTCTCGACATCTGGCTTGTTTTCAATTTCCCATATCTCCCGCGCTATTTCGGATTTCAACAGCTCGCGTTGTGCCTTTACAGCAAGATAGTTCTGTACGGCCATCGCTTTGGCACCTGTAAACATTCCCACCAGCGCGGCAAGTATTATGATGTTCGATGAGACGTCAGCCCCGCCAACACCGGCAGCTATTCCCAGTGAGGTGTTTATTCCATCCCCAAAACCAAAAACAAAATCACGTATTCCGCTGGACTCTGTGAGGTGCGGTTCTATGTGTCTGGGTTCGGCCACTGTCATTTGTAGAGTATGATCAATTGGTCCAATTTAAGCTTGAAAAAAATCAGGTAGTAAGTATTTTATATTATATACCAAGTCTTTACTTGATGGCTGGGAGAAGGATAGTTCTTACTGCCGACCGCAGTTTGATGACCAATTATCGTGGAAATTTTCTTTACGGGTTCATTGCCTGCGGCCCTTACGAGCTGCTGCCGGAATGGGTCTTTGACAAGGTATTTTGTCCTGCCGTCGAGACTGACCCAACCACAGGCGAGGCCAAAGTAGCCCAGGTTGGCCTAAGGAGGGTGGAAAGTGCATTGCTGCAAGGATACAGGAGGGACGAGGTCTTTGTGGCAAATCCAGATTATCTTGAGAAATCAATCGGTCCCGACACCAAAGTGGTTGGAATCAATGTAATGGATCCACTAGGAATGGCACCTGTAACCACCACAATGTCTCCTGAAAAGTTGTCCTACGTGGCAATGAAATTCAAGCGAATGTGTGCAAAAATAATTCAGCTAAAGAAAAAATATGATTTCCACGTAGTTGTTGGCGGAAACGGTGCATGGGAGCTTGCCAAGACAGACAGGATGAGGGTCCACGGCATAGACACCGTTGTTGTCGGTGAGGCAGACGAACTTGCGTTGGATTTATTCAAAGACTTGGAAAAAGGCGATGCCCCTGATCTGATGCACTGCTTTGTGAAAAACATTCAAAACATACCAGTCATTGAGGGCCCAACAGTAAACTCTTTGATTGAGGCCATGCGGGGATGCGGCAGGGGTTGTGATTTTTGCGATGTAAACAAGCGATCCAAAAAAGACTTGCCAATCGAAAGACTGCAGCACGAAGCAAAGATCAATTTGGATTATGGATTTGATTCAATTTGGCTTCACTCCGATGAGATGCTTCTGTATGGCTGCGAAAGCAAGGACTTTCAGCCAAATCGTGATGCGATAACTGAGCTGTGGCGTGGATTAAAATCAATGGGGGCGAACTTTATTGGAACCACACATATGACTTTTTCTGCCATTGCTGCAGACCCTGAACTTTTGCGCCAGATGTCAGAGATTAACAACATGCACACAACTGGAAGATGGCTTGCGACAAACCTTGGAATCGAGACTGTGGCTCCGAGAATGGTCAAGAAACACCTCGGGGTAAAGACCAGGCCGTTCTCAACGGACGAGTGGGGCTGGGTCGTAAGGGAAGGTGCCAGAGTAATGAATGAAAACCATTGGTTCCCGGCAGCTACATTAATCATTGGCTGGCCGGACGAAACGCCAGATGAGACACAATATACCATAGATTTGATTGAGGACTTTAGAAAGACCCACTTCAGGGGATTGGTTGCTCCATTGTTGTATCAGGACTTTAGTGAGAAAAACTCGATGCACTTTGGCAACCTCAATGAAGCCCAGTTCACACTGTTTTGGAGGTGTTGGGAAAACAATTTGCGCGTCATAAACGACATTGTCCCCATAATACTTAGAAACAAGACATACGGTCCTCCAATGAAGATATTCATGTATGGCTTGATCAAGGCAGGAACCTGGGCAATAATGCGATATTTGCGAGGCCTGTGCAAGGACCTCTTCAACGGCAAACTGCCAGAGGACATTGTTGAAAAATATGCAAGAAGCAGATCTGTCACTGCACCGACATATACAAGATAATTGCTAGCCTAGTTTTTTTATTGCTTCGTCAGCTATTGTGTTTCTTTTGGGTGTCAATACCACAAAATAGGTCTTGTCAGCCCGCTCAATTGCGTTTACTTTTCTGAAGGTGTTTGTGCTGATATCAAACTCGAGAATTCTGCCGTCCAGTGTTCCCCTGGTGTAGATCATAAGATAGACATCGCCGTTGTTGTGAGAAAGGGGAATGAATGCAAAGACATAGCCCCTGTAGGAATTTATCGGGATGGTGTTTTTCATTGGCGGCATTGCGGAGGCCACGTAGGAAAAGATGTCCTGAATTGATGCAAATTCCTCATATTCTACGTGCATGAAGATGATTTGAGAAAAGAGGATATAATCTTAGAGGCGTCTTTTGCCAATCAGGCCCTTAAGCTTGACTATTGCGACTGCTGGTGCCACAAAGTACATTCCGATGTTTAGAAGAATGATTCCTATTCCAAAGCCCAGCATTTCTCCCTCAGAGTCGATGTTGGCATAGTTTAGAATTGTCAGAGTCGATAGCATTGGAGTTATGGTCACCTTTACCAGCTCTTTGAATGCGGGGTTTTGTCTTTCCAGATCAGCTATTGCTGGACTGAACGAATAGTAGACGTCATTAAATGCAGTCATGAATGTTGTTCCGGAGTTTGTTCCAAAGACCACGTTGTCTCTTATTTCTCTGAGCATTTGCACCTGTGGAGCCAGCTCGGTTCCAAATGCAGCCGTTGCAATCAGACAGCCCGGTCCACCTGGCTTTGGTTTTGATTCAGGTACACAGATACCTTCCTTTGCCACAGTTCCCGGTCCGCAGACTGGTGTTGCCGGTTCTGGTTCGGGTTCTGGCTCTGGTTCTGGCTCTGGTGCTGCCTGTTCCACAACACATACGCCGTCCTTGAGGACTGTGCCAGGGCCACATTGGGGCTCCGGTGGTGGCGGGGTAACACAGGCACCATTTTTGATTATCTGGCCTTCTTCACAGACAGGTTCTTCTGGTAGCGGCACATCTACTTCGGCTTCACCGGTTCCGCCGTTATAGAAGAAGGTCGTTTCTGCTTTCTGTGGACCGTAATTTATTAGAACTTTGTAATCGCCTGATTTTTTCCAAAGTGGACCGCTGGCTATAAACGACCCTTCAAAGGAGCCATCGAGCTGTGGCTTTATCTGTTTAATTTGGACTATGTTGCTTGAGGCGCCGTCAACTAGGGGGCCTATAACCCTAATTGTAACGTCAATCATGTTGTTTACATCCAGGTCCTTTATCTGGCCCCTGAAAATTACCGAATCGCCTTGGTCATACAGAGGGAGTTCCGTCGTGACCGAAAGAGGCGGAATCGTTCCGTCCTCATTTGTGGCTGCAAAGGCACTTGTGAGGCCACCCGATAGAACAATTAACGACAAAAACATTACTGACAGTATTCCCGCTACTCTCATTTCTACGCATGTACAACAAATCAGAGTATTTATGTATTCTATAAAAGAAAAGTTGACTTGATAATACTCTTGTTGAACCTTTTTAGGCCTCATATCAAGAATCATGTTTTGTTTACTTTTTGACAGTCTTTGGATTTACCTCAAATACGAGCTGATCTATTTTAGAGTTTTTGTAGACTATGTCTACGGTGTATTTGCCGGTAGGAGAGTTGTGGTTTAATGATAGTATGACCTTGTAGTTACCTTGTTTTGTGGCAAATGCAGAATTCGTACTTGACTTTCCGTCGGGATCAGTTATTACAAATTTTATCTTTGTGCCCGGTTTGTAGCCGCTTACTTTGCCAGATATGGAGACATTTTTTGTTTTCCCCTTGCCTGGAAGATCATATTTTGAGATTTTTGTGGAGCTTGGTTTTGCGTCATCAGATGTTATTTGTTTTTTACTGGATAGACTGAAGGTGTTCTGCTGCCCTAACGCGTCTCTGAAGTCATGATACTTGATGTCAATTATGCCACCAGCTGATGAAATAAGTTTGGTGCCGTCCTTGCTGCAGATTTGCGATGGCATCTTGAATGTTCCCTCAAATTTCCCAGTACCCGGTCCGGTTTCAACTAGGCTGAACCCTGTCGAGGCCAGTCCCCCGTGCGTTACGCCATTTATGGTACAACGCTTGTAGCGGATATCTTTTATCAAAACTTCAAGAAGCACACCACCCCCAGAACCGACGGTGTCTACATTGGCAGATGCCGGATTATCTATCACGGAATATATGTCGATAGTATCGTGGCTTATGTTCAGGTCAGGGTCAGTAAGAACGATTGTTACTGGCTGCCCGAACCGGAACGTCTTGGAATTTACCGATACAGTACCCGAACTTGTTCCTATGTCGGTTTTTGAGGATGAGCCGACAGTTAGGCCCACCTGGGCAAGATCAGAGTAGGCAATGTTTATTCCCTTTTCATCAACAAGTTTTTGATTTACAAAAAACTTGACCGCATCACTGATTGGTCGCAGTGTTTTGATGAGGTTTGGGTCAAACTGGTTTAGTTGATTTGCCATCACATACTCGACGGTACCATCAAACGTAGAGGAGTTGGGTGAAGTTTCTTTTAGCTCAAATCTGTAAATTGCGTTGTTTGTGTCCTTGTTATTTTTTTTGCCAAATGAAAACAGATCGAGTACTATTGGTTGCGTGTCTACTTCGGTGGATATGGTTCCCTGTGGTGCAGAGTTGGCAGACGCGTCAAAATTGATGACCAAAAACGCCTGCCCTGATTTGGCACCTATGCCAAGCACTGCGGTATCATTTTGTATTAGCCCCTGCGCACCCGTCATCCTGCCTGCGCTTATGAGTGTCACAGGTGACACATCGTCAAGCCCGAAAAATAACGAGACCCGCGTGTCAGAAAAGTCAGATATCCCAAGCTGTTTTTCAAGTGAGCGTAAGTCATAGTTTATCCAGTTTGTCCCATTGTCGGTAGCTGTGTTGATCAGTAAATTTTTCAGTTCCGTTGCGGTTGCACCCAGATTCATTGACATTTTTTCAAAGTTTTGGTTTGCAATGCCTGTCGAAGGCCTTGTGTCAAGAACCAGCCTGTCTGAGTTTTTATCAGGTACAGAGGACGTAACTGTTGTTCCTCCGGCAAGCGCGTCGCCCGAGCCGGGGTAGATTTTTACACTCCCGGCATTTTGAAGCGTGATTGGGCCCCCTATGGTCAGGGATGGGATCAGTGCCGAGCTCCTAAATACCTCCAGTCTGTCTTTTGCGCCGGTGTTTACGTTTTGGTCGGCATCAACTACAGTGATCGGTATTTTGTGTCCTGCCTGTGCTTGCGGGGTTGCTATGGATATGCTTGCTGTGCCAAGCCCGGAAACGATTGATTTTGATTGAGAATTGTACTCAAATGAGGCTGACTGGCCACGCGGGGCATTGGATAGGATCCCAACATTTGATCTGTCACTAAAATCAAAGTTTTCAAATACACCTGAATTTGGTTGTGACTCTACAAAGGTCACGATTTTTGAAAAGGTGCTTGTTCCGTCAGATGCAGAGCTTGGTTGAAGCCCATTTGATCTGAGCTGGGCAACCGTGCCCAGATTCATGGAGACTATGCCGTTTTTGTTGAATCCCAAAACTGAGAGTTTTGGATTTAGATTAGTCAGACCAGCCCCCCCATTCGCTGCATTTGTGCCCGTCTCTGTGAATGCGCCATAAAATGTGGTTTGTGTCGAGTTGATATTAAATGTCCAAGAATCTCTTGAGGTCGGATCTTGGTTCAACTGCGCGTCGTTAATTGTGACAAAGACTTCAGAACCTGGCGGGTAGCTGGCTCTATCAAGTCCTAGTGAAATGTTTGGTATTTCGTCATAATGAAGTGTAGTCTGCTGTGTTCCTCCTGCCCCGTTGTACTGTATGACCACATCGCCACCAAACGAATATAGTTGAATTAGCGGCCAAGCATTTGCGTTTAATCCGATTTGTCCTACAGGAACTGCTGGGTTTGTGTTAATTGATTTTGGGCTTCGCACTACATTGTTGGCGTTCGCGCCAGAGGGGGTGCCTGTGCACGTACCAAAGCCGGCATTTCCATTAGTTGCACCCACAATGCCTGTGGATCTTGGTATGGCAATTCCCTCTGTTTCTGAAAACGTTGGCCCCAGTGATGTTGTGTCTCTTCCACAAAAAACTCCAAAATCAAGGCCCACGCCTGTTACCCCGGCATCAAGTGCTATCTGGTCTGCGGCCTTGGCTCGCTCCAGGTTCGCAAAGTATCCATACCAGCGGCCGTCGGTGGCCTGCACCATTCTGAGATTTTTTCCGTTTACCGTAACGTCCGGTTCTCCTTTTGCCACTCCGGTGTCCAAGAGACTTGTGTCATATACGGCAACTTCGATTACCATCGAGCCCGCAAAATGGTTGTCAAAAAGCTGGTTTTCAGCGGACACCTGCAGATTTGGGTTTGCGGCAGATGCATCGACAAGTAACGGTATTAGCAATACCCCCACCGTCAGAAGCATCGCCCTTTTCATGTAATGATGATTTGTGCTCATCAAAAATAACGTTATCGCATGATTTATCAAACGAGTGGCAAGAAGACTACAGGACTTGTCCGGTGGATGAATTGCCATAAACCACAGCATAGTTGAGAGCGGAACAAAATTGTTAAATTTGACAGGGCCCTACTACTGCCAATGTTAGAGCTAGGCAAAGAAGTGGAAGGACGTCGTGACCACGATACAGGCCTGTACCTGAGATCATGTAAAGCCGAAACAGGATTGGGCCGGACAGACTACCGTAGGAACTACGGGAATTCACGCCTGCGGAGATCAGAAGCTCGGTCGTTGAAGCAGAAAGAGGCCACTCAACTTGTTGGGTGGTAGTTCACTCCAGATAACTACGCTAACAGAAAACATGGTTTCACTGAATGTCTTTGTGCAAAGGACTGGCGTGCTGAAAATTTCCTTATTTGTAATACTTTCTGCCTTTGTAGTCGAGTTTGTCGTCGGAATAATTTCCAACAGCCTTGCACTTTTAATTGATAGTATTCATGCGCTTTTGGACGTAGTGGTGACTGCAGTACTTTTGGTAGCTGCAAGATTTGCAGTAAAACCGCCAGACGCCGAACACACATACGGGCATGGAAAGGTGGAGTCCCTTGGAGGGCTTTTGGGTGGGATTGCGATCTTTTTAATTGCAGTCTTTTTCATTTATCAGGCAATCATCAGGATGCAGAGCCCGCCACCCCTTGCCGTTCCAGGGATGTTTGCTATGTTTGCTGCAATTTACACAATTTGCGCCGATGTCTTTAGAATTGTGTTGTTAAAACGTGCAATAAAAAAAATTGGCGGAACAACCCTAAAAGCTGATTTTTACCACGCGTTCTTGGATTTAGGTTCCACGGCGGTTGTGATAGTTGGGATAGCTTTTGTGACCATTGGCTTTTATTTTGCCGATTTTGCTGCCGCACTAGTACTCGGCATTCTTCTCTGCTTTCTCAGCTTAAAGCTGGTTTACAAAACTGCGCAGGACCTGACAGATGTGATTTCACCAGGTCTTGTAAACAAAGTAAGATCGATTGTACTTGCGACTGAGGGCGTCCTGGATGTGGGGCAGGTTTTGATGCGAAAATCTGGAGATACGGTATTTGCCGATGTCACCATATCGCTTAGGGCCGATGTAAGCTTCGATCGGGCACATGAGATAAGCAGCCAGGTTGAAGCCAACATCAAAAAATCACTCTCTGGATCCGAGATAACAGTACACTTTGAGCCAAGCTGGAAAGACATACCAAAAAACTCCAAGATTTCAGAGATTGCCATGTATGTCCCAGGAGTTCGTGGGGTGCACAACGTCAGCCAGCACACATCGGACGGCTCCGTGTTTGTGAGCCTGCACGTAATGGTAGACAGGCAGATGAGTCTTGATGATGCGCACGGAATTTCAGAGATAATCGAAAACAGGATAAGGCAGGTGATGCCTGAGACAGGACACATTACGATCATTTGGAGCCGTTCGTTGTCATGCCAAAGGATCTAAAGACAGAGCATGGAACGTCTGATGAAAAAATATTTCAGCTGTTAAAGGATCACCCTGAAGTAAAAAAAATTGGAAGTATTGTAACTTTGAATTTTGATGAACTGCGAAAAATTGACATCAATTGTTCGTTTGACAAAGATCTTTCAATCGAGAGGGTTCATGATCTGACCTCGCAAATTGAACAAAACATTAGAAATTATTTCAAAAATTCTGTCATAACGATACACCCGGAGCCAGACTAGACGAGGATGCTTGTGACATACATTATGATCATTCCAATTGCAATGCCAGATGCCGTGTGAGCTGAGACCAATCCCTTTTTGTCTTGGCTTATCCAGCCCAGTATTGATGCCGCAACTTGAAATATTGCACCTGCGCCGACAGACAGGAACAATATTGCCGCAACCGGCGAGTATGTGAATCCGCCAATATACACGCCAGCTATTGCCGGAGCACCTGCGATAAATCCCATTGCGGCAAGCTTGCCAATCATTGGTTTATGGCGTGCCATTGGAGCTGCAATTGCAAACCCTTCCGTCGTGTTGTGAATGGCAAATCCGATGATGAGAAAGGTACTCAGTGCAACTTCGCCCAAGCCCATTGCCGCACCAACTGCCAGTCCTTCTCCAAGGTTGTGGAGGCCTATTCCAACAGATACCATCAGTGCGATTGCGACCGATTTTGAAATCGATGCGCCAGTCCTGCCTACGAGTTTTTCCGACACGCAATACAGGCCCACAAATGATGCGACTACGACGGTCGCAATGAGCAGTGGACCGTTAAAGGACTCTGCCAAGCCCTGTGCAGAGATTTCAAGGCCTTCTGCGATTGCATCAATCCCCAAAAATAAAAGAAGTCCTGCAGTAAGCGCCAAAAAAAACGCGTATTTTCCCTGACCCATTTTCGCAATAAATGGAAGCCAGAGGAGTCCAATCATCACAGGTATTATGCCCACGTATGTACCAATCAAGGCAAAGTACGACGCCATCTCAAAGTTTGGCTTCATTGCATGTGCTGCGGCCTCGACAGATTTTGCGAACCTTGTTCCGTCATCCAATGTCAGGCCAATTTCGTATGGCTCTGCCTCGTTCCACTCAAATGGGATTCTGACACTGGCCGTCTCAAATCTGCCCAGATGTTTGTCTGGCTCTATTGCTGCGGGCTGGATTCTGTCATTTACGTCTGCTTGTGCTATGGAGACATCAATTGGTCCTGTATTTCTGACAGTTACCTGAATTTCTTTATCTACAAAATCTATTCTTTCCAGCGTTATTTCTGGAAGTGCGGTTCCAAAATTGACAAGGGCAGATCCAGGACCCAGAACATATGCAATCATTGCGGCCAGAACAACAAACGGTACAATGCCACTTGCAACAAGTCTTGCCTTGGAGGTTTTTGGAGCTTCCATCACACCACCAAGAATAACCCAGTCCAGCCTTTTTCTGCAAATTCGGTTTTGTGTGCATGGAAGAGATATTTGCCGGGATACGTGTAGAGAAATTCCATGATTCCCCTTTCCCCCTGCGAGAGGGTTATCATGTCTGTATAGGTACTTGGCACGTTGGACGTGCCAGTCGGATAATAATTGTAGAGGTTTCCATGGAGGTGAAAGTTGTTTATTTGATCAAACTCCAATATGTTAACAACATAAACTCGGATTAGCTGATCTCTGCCGATTTGGATCGGATGGTGTTGGTAGTAAAACGGAATTGTGTTTGCGGCGTAAAAGTTGTTTTCCATATCGAAATCGGTGTCAAAGCCGTTCAGAACCATTATCATTTCATCTGCTGGCGGCCGGCCGTCCTTTGGATCCACTATGTATGCCCCATACAGACCGCGTGAGATGTGTTCCTCAAGGGGCATCACATGACAGTGGTATGGATGAATCCCCACCGGTCCTGCCTCGAACTCGTAAGTAAACTGGCCTCCGCGTGCACCTACAGGTTCAAACACCCCATCCATGCTTGCAGTATGTATCCCGTGGAAGTGTATTGTGTGCGATTTTGATCCGTTGTTGATGAATTTTACTCGCACAATGTCTCCTTCTGTTGCTCTAATCGTAGGTCCCGGAACCGTACCGTTGAAGGCCCACACGTTGTAAAAAACCCCCGGTGAGATTTCCATCACCTGATCATCGCTGGCAATTATTGTGAACTCGCGCAGTGTCTTTCCGTTTTCTGTCGAGACGTGACCGTAGTTAAAATTCCGGAGATATTTTTGTGGATCAAATTCTACTGTCTGCTTCGAATACACAGGATCCAAGATGTCGCCGGTGGTGCCTATCACGGCACCGCCGTGTGTGACAAATACTTTTTCTTCGTTTTTTGCGTCGGAAACTCCAGGATATACAAAGTAAAATGTGGCCACCACCACAGTCACTGCTAGAACTGACACCATTTTTGAGAATGTTTTCAAGATCGCTTGAAGATCATGTATTTGTTTATTTAAAGTTAGCCATGGCTAAGAAACTTAGCCTAGGCTAACTTTTTTGGCGTTGCAACCACAAAACAACCAATATAGAACCCATACAGGTGTTGTCTGTAATGAAGAAATCTCACCTGGTTTTGTTCATCGGCGGGGCACTTGTTGCGGCAGGAATGCTAGCTTCGTTTTATGGATCAAAACTTGTCACAGCTGACTTGACCATAAATGAGGCGGTTTTAGGAGAGACCACACAAATGGAACTGGTAAAAGAACTTGATCCGCTTGTTGCGGGGACTGGCGCATTTGTTGTGCATGTAGAGGGCCTAGAAGAGGGAGCAGAGCTAACTGCAGTGGTTTTGGATCCGGACGGCAGACAGATAGCATCGGAAGATATCTCTGAGGGATCAACTGAGGGACAATTTGAAATAAGTTCAAAAGGCAGTTACAAGATCTGGTTAAAAAATCCCAAAGAAAGCCAGGGCAGGGCAGTCATTGGTCTGACACATATGCCAGACAAAAGCCTGCTGGTGCTAAACATTTTGGGCCAGTCCCTGATCCTTTCTGGGTTTGTGGGCCTTGGCATCGCAGTGATTTATGAGATAAGGAACCGTAAAAAAAGTCAGTTAAGATAGCTGTCAAGCTCAGTTAGGCCGTCAATGACGCCCTTGTAGTTTTCATCGTTTTCCATTATTTTTGCAATCTTGCCAGAATCAACACCATACGATATAGGATTGTTTGAAACTTGAACGATTCCAGTACCCACCAGGTACTCAAGGCGTGTTTTGATTTCTTGCTGTGATACGCCTAGCTTGTTTTCCAGGAATGCTGGTTCTTTGGCTCCATCCTCGAGCTCTGCCAGGATAACAGATATGTCTGGATTGAACAGGTGTTCAATTATTTTTGCCTTGTCACTTTCTACCATGTCTGGACCTAGGTTTTTGATCCTAATATCTTCTTGGTGTTGAAAAGATAGTCGATCACCAGGACTTTGTCCATGTTGTTTTGATCAATGTGGTATGTTTTCCCCTGCAGTTCCTTTTCCATTTGCTGCACATAATTCAGCAGTTCCGCCTCCTCGCTTACAACGATGGTATCAATTTGGATGTTTTCTCGTTTACATTTTTTTGCTTCACTCAGTGTCCGCTCGTTCACTCTGGGGTCGACTTTTTTGTATCTGTAGCACAGGTAGACTTGGGTTCCTATGCTGTCCAGCTTCATGTTGCGTTCCTGGTGTATTTTTGAGAGAACTGATGTGTTTGGTTCATAAAAATTGGAATATGGTTTTTCCGTAAGGATGCTGTTTTTTTGGCTTTCGGTGTCCACGAAACAAGCGCTCGGCTGGCCATCTGTTATCAGCACAATTCTCCTGTTTTTTGCCGAGTTTTTTTGCAGTATTTTTTTTGCCAGCCTGAATGCAGCCTGGTAGTTTGTATAGTGGAGAAAATCGTCATTTGCATCATATGTTTTTAAAAACGGTACATCGTACGGGTTGACTACAGATGCCATTGAGGCAAAGCCAACAATTGAGATCGAATCGCTTGGAAAAAACTTGCTGTTTAGAACATAAAGGCTCCACAATGCCCTTTTTGCAGCCTCGATTCTGCTTGTGCCTGTCCCCAGAGACGACTTCATCGTTGAGCTTAGATCGATGCAGTAGACAACTGATGCTCTGACATCTTCTACTGTCTCGAATCTCTCAAAATCGTCGATTACAAAATTGAGTGGAAACGTTAGCTCGAGTTTTTGCCTTGTCAGCCTGCTTATTGTGTTTAGAATTGTTACCGGGACATTAAGAAGTTTCAGATCCTCACCGAGCTCGAATTTTTTTGTGGTGTCCAAAACTGTTGTTCCACTGCCAACAGATTTTGTCTCGTGGAGCCCAAATTCGCCTGCCTTTAGCTCATTCATTATATTATGCAGAATCTGGCTTCCTATTGCAAAAAATCCCTTTTTTGTCAGCCAGTTTTTTTCTTCCCTCAGATAGCCTCGCTCCATCAAGTATTTTGTAATGGATTGTGAATCATCGGTTTTTGGTATTTCCACTTGTTGCGTCGATTCACCTGATTCTCTTATGCTTTCCCGAAGGGTTTCCTCAAGCTCGTCCAGATTGGGTGCTTTTTCCCGTATGGCTTGCCGCGCAAGAGAGTCCAATATTTTTTCAATTGTCTTTTGATCCAGCGTCTTTGGTTTTTGTTGTGACTGGCTTGGTTCCTCAGTATCTAGATAATAGACAAAGTTTTTGATATTATGTTGCGACATAACCAGTTTCTTTTTTGCTGATTACCTTTGGTGTGACAAAACACAGGCCGTCCAAGATCGCTTCCAATACAGCAGACTTGAATTCGCTGGTCGTTTTTTCTGCCAGTTTTATGCTCCTGACTGAGATTTTGACTGTGCCCGCTTTGTGCTCAAGGCCGGCCTGTTCTTGTCGCATGCGCTCCAGGATAGAATCCAGCAGGCTTCTGAGATTGCTGAAGTTTTGCAGTTGGTTTTCGTATGAGTGTTCACCATCCGTCCAGACTGATTTCTGTGATGTCCGGAATGTTTTTTCTGAAAATTCTTGCCTTATTGCATCCAGAGTTGATACATCCACGCTTTGGACGTATTCAAGACATGTTTCCTTTATTGCGCTTTCGAGCAGCTCGCCAAATACTTTTTGGCGGTTTTCAAGAGTGTCATCAATTTCCGAAAGTTCGAATTTGGCAATTTGTGCAAGGCAGTACATGTCTGAATGCCTTGGAACCGGGATTGTCTTGCGATGTATTGTTCGCGTCCTTTCCGATTCGCCAACGAGGAGCTCCAGTCCATGAATCCCAAGCCTTACGCTAACTCCTTTTGATTGGTTGATTTCTGGTGTGGTTCTGGCCTTTTGCACAAGCCTTGCCATCGTCTTTAGCACAAAGACCGGGATAAAACAATCTGGTGTTTTTGCTTCCTGTAGGATTATCAGCATTTCGTCCTCGATCGTTTTAGGATAACGGGTGTGGATATGGCTCTTTAATCTGTCATAGAGCGGTTCTATGATTTTCCCAGAGTGGGTATAGTCGATTGGATTTGCAGTAGCAAAGAAAGCCGTTTTTGGTTCAAAGACTACCGGATAGGAACCTGTCGTGTATCGTCCCTCCTGCAGCACCGACAGCAATGCTACCTGTTTTCTTGGATCCAGTACGGGCAATTCATCTATACAGAATATTCCATGCTTGGCTTGCATTAGTTGCCCTGGTGAATATGAATCAATTTTGAACATTTCAGCTCCCTTTTTTGCGACTTTGATTGCATCAATGTATCCTACTAGGTCTTTTACCGAGATATCTGGTGTTGCCAGGACATACCGGTATCTGTCTTGCCCGCTGGCCCACACGATTTTTGTATCCAATTGGTTATCAAGAATTTTTTCTGTGCTTTCAGGACTAGTGAAAAATTTTGGTGAGGTTTTGTTGATTTGTTGTCCTTCCAACAGTGCGATCAGTTCGTCTGCAGGCATGTCCATTGGGCAGTCATTTGTTACACTACCTTCGATTACTGGGATTGGTGAAAGGAGATTTTTTGCTATTGTTTCTACCAGCTTGGTTTTTGCTTGTCCTATCTGGCCAATCAGAAATATGTCTTGGCACGATAGTATTGCCCTATCCAAGGCAGGTATTACATCATCGTCATACCCTATTATTTCTGGATATTTTTGGCCATCAGTCTTGATTATGTTGATGAGGTTTTGTCTTAGCTGCTCTTTTGCATTTACGAGCTTGAAATTGATTTCCAAGAGGTCCCTTATCGTTTTAATGTCCTCATAACCCTCTGGGACTCCTGCCATGACTTGGGTGTATTTCGGTGCTGTGTCATAGCATTTTTTGACGAGTTGTGTGATTTCTATCAATTGTTAATTTATACCCAATTTCACTTTTAAAATTACTGGATTGTGTTCGGGGCAGGGTTTTTATCGGGGTCGAATTGATTCCCCAATACTTGTCAGCACAAGACTACAGACACATTGTCAGAATTGTCGGAAAAGACATCCCGGGGGACAAAAAGCTTACAGTGGGCATCACCCAGATCAAGGGGATAGGTCACAATTTTGCAAATGCACTAATCGGTGCGTTGGATTTGAATCCAAACAGCAACATTGGCTTTCTTACAGAGGCGCAGGTAGAGGTAATTGAAAAGGCCCTAAAGGATCCAGCGTCTGTCAATTTTCCCGGATGGTTTCTCAATAGAAGGAAGGATGTCGAGTCTGGGAAGACAGTCCATCTCACAACATCAGATGTTGCATTTACAGTAAGAAACGACATTGAAAGGGAAAAGCAGGTAAACAGCTGGAGAGGTTTTCGTCATACTTTTGGATTAAAGGTTCGCGGACAGAGGACACGAACCACGGGCCGTAAGGGCGCATCTGTTGGCGTCAAGAAGGGAGGCAGAATATTGCCTGCTGCGGTTCCAGGTGCAGAGGCAGGGGCTGCACCGGCAGGGGCTGCACCGGCAGGGGCTGCACCGGCAAAGGCAGCTGCACCGGTAGGGGCTGCACCGGCAAAGGCAGCTGCACCGGCAAAGGCAGCGGCGCCTGACAAAGCAAAGGCAAAGAAATAGGTGTATAGTGATTTGGGAGATCCACGTTATCCAAGCAGGGTTTGGAAGAAACCGAAACGTCCACTAAACTATGACTTCATGATGGAGGATCTCAACACACTTGGGGTCTATGGTTTAAAAAATAAAAGAGAGTTGTGGAAGGCAAGAACCGAATTATCAAGAGTAAGACACCAAGCCAGATCTCTTTTGGCACTCAGACAGGAGATAAGGGCTCAAAAGGAACCAGTCTTGATGAAATCACTGGCAAGAATTGGACTTGTAAAGGAAGATGCGACACTTGATGATGTCCTCAACTTGGACATTAATGATTTGCTCTCACGTAGATTTCAGACAATCGTGCAAAAAAAATTCGCATTCAAGACCCCCTATCAAGCACGGCAAGCAATAGTCCACGGCCACATAAGCATTGGACACAGAATCATTACAATTCCATCATATATTGTAAATATCAAAGAGGAAGGCCAGATACAGGTCTCACCAAAATTCAAGATTCAAAGTACTCCAAGTGCGAATGAGGTAAAAGAAGCAACTGCCGCACCCCAGTCTTAGGAATTACTCTAAATACCTCAATTGCTAAATCACTACGTAAAATGTGTTCTATAATTGGGTATTACGGAAACGGCCTTGCGGCACCGATTCTTGTTAGGGGCCTCAAGAGAATGGAATACCGGGGATATGATAGTGTAGGTGTTGCCACAAAAGACAAGGCGATACTCCTCAAGAAGGGAGTGGGAAAAGTGGCCGATGTCAACAATTTGCTTCATTTAGACTCGTTGCCGGGAAGCGTAGGAATTGGCCACACCAGATGGGCCACCCATGGAAGTGTAACCGATGTAAATGCACACCCGCACCCTAGCAGTTCCGGTCAAATTGCCATAGTCCACAACGGCATAATCGACAACTACGAGGAACTCAAATCAGAATTACAGCAGAAAGGATACCAGTTTAAGAGCCAAACAGATAGCGAAGCGATTGCAAATTTGTTACAGTTCAACTACGACCAAACGCAGGACATCAAAAAATCAATGATCCAAACGGTTTCAAGACTAAAGGGCCATTATGCGTTTGTTGCCATGTTTCAAGACGGGACGTTGTCTGCAGCCAGGTATCATGAGCCACTCATTGTAGGGGTTGGCAAGCGTTCGTATTTTTTGTCAAGTGACGTGCTCGGGTTTATTGAAAAGACAGACGTTGCAATCTATCTTGACAACGGTGAGTTTGTCATGTTAAACAAAGGCGGACTTGAGATCTATGATTTTGAAGGCCGGCCGGTAAAGCACCAAACAACAAAGGTCTCAAAGGAGTTTGCCGATGCATACAAAGGCGATTATGCGCACTTTACCCTAAAAGAGATCTCAGAGCAGCCAAGCACCATAATTCGTGCTGGCGAAAGTTCAGGGGATGCGATAAACAGTGTCACCGATTTCATCAAGCACGCAAAAAGCGTTTACATCACGGGCAGCGGTACAAGCTATAATGCAGCACTTGTTGCCAAGTATTTGTGGCAAAAATACGCAAAAGTAAAGGTAGAGCCCATAATATCAAGCGAGCTGTCGTTTTCCCCGGAGACGGTAGAGCCGAACTCGATTTTGATTGCCATCTCGCAGAGCGGTGAAAGTGCAGATGTTTTGGAGGCAGTAAACATTGCAAGAAAATCCAATGCCAAGATATTTTCAATTGTAAATATTTTGACATCATCCCTTGCCCAGGAATCTTCGCTGGTAATTGGAATGAATTGCGGCCCCGAGATAGGCGTGGCGGCTACAAAGAGCTTTACGTCGCAGCTTGGCATAATTTACAAAATTACCGAAAAACTGTGCGACGGTTGCATCAAAGTTGATAGTGCCAAGATATCTGAGGCCGTTTCAGAGGTATTATTGGATCATTCCAAAATAAAACACATAGCAAAAGAACTCAGGGACATCACAGATATTTACATTCTTGGACGTGCCGTTCACTACCCTATTGCTGCCGAGTCCGCACTAAAACTAAAGGAGCTTTCTTACATTCATGCCGAGGGTATACCTGGCGGTGAACTAAAGCATGGCCCCCTTGCCCTCATGGACTCGAACGTTTATGTCATCATCATAAATCCAGGCGATCATACTTATTCTGACACCCTGACAAGTGCGCGCGAGATAAAGGCCCGTGGCGCAAAAATTATTGGAATCTCCAACAAGCCGAGTGATGTTTATGACCACTGGATCGAGATTCCAACTGTAGACGAGGTGTTTTATCCCCTGATAGAAATAATCCCAATCCAGCTCCTTTCTTATTATTCCGCAATAGAAAAGAACACTGACCCCGACTATCCAAGGAATCTTGCAAAATCAGTCACAGTGAAATAGTGTTCTCGTACTGGGTTTCTGTTAGCTGCAATAGTTGTTTGGAATCCATTCCAACCTTGAGCATTGCGGCTACCGATGCCCCGCCTGCCCCGACGCCTTCCTTTACGAATCCGTCTGCAAACGCACTCAAGCCAGGAATTTTGGAGTTGGCAAGGCCGAGATTTACCGAAAATACTGGAATCTGGTCAATTTGCTGTATGGTGTCCACCAGATTTGCAGACCGGTCATCTGTTATGTAGGATGTTGTTGCAATTGAGGTGTTGCCTTTGTTGTATCCAGTTATTTTGGCAAACGCAAGAACCGCGGCCATTTGTGTGCCTCCTGCCAAAATCACCCTGGTCAGCGATGATGCAGTACTAAGGATTCCGGCTACGGTTGGGATCATTGGATCCCCTGCATTTGCAACAACATCAAATGGGTTATTTGAGTCAATTCGTTTTGCGGCATCGTTTGCTATTTGGTTTTTTAGCAGAGATGGATTGTTTTGCATGCTGCTGCTCACCCTTGCTTTTATTCCCAGAGAGACAAGTACTGCCTGGGCGGTGGTGGTGCCGCCAGGGATGCTTTCGCCGATCACAAGGCAGTTGGTTGTAGAGCCAAGGCTCCTGCCGATCATCCTTCCGTACTCCACCGCCTGTGTCACTGCGTCAATGTGCATTGCTGGCTCTACTGCGATGTTTTTGCCATGCAAAAGACCGGTCTCAAAATATGGCATCAGGGGGGCAATTTTGCTTCCTGCATTTATTACAAAATTTGGGATGCTTGCTGCTTCAAGGGCGGTCTTGGTAAGTAGTGCCGGTGTGGGTTTGCCGTCAGGCGTCATTGGAATTGCGTTTATACACCTGCAGTATCCAAAATTCATAAATTCGGCATCTGCCGGCGGGGTATATTGCAGCAGATCAGGATTTTTTCCTGCAACCGTGATTCCTGGAATGATGCAAGTTTCCGTATACGAGATTACCAGTGAGAAAACAAACTGTTTTTTTCGTACACTCTCAAGAAATTCTTGGCCGCCCCGTTTATCAATAAAGATCTCGATATCTTGCAATTAACCAATTCCCATGATTTGCAAAAACTCTTGTTCTGTCCTTGGCTGCATTACAAAATTTGTCCTTTTTTGGATTCCTAGCGTAGATGTGGGCGTAGAACCGTAGTTGTGGCCAGGATACATAACAAGATCGTCGTCCAACATTCTCAGAATATCGACCAGGCTGTGGTACAGCTCCCTTGCATCACCGCCGGCCAGGTCTGTGCGTCCACATGTACCCACAAACAGCGTATCACCTGAAAAGATTTTTCCATCACCCAAAAGGCACATGCTGTCCTTTGAGTGTCCCGGAGTATACAAAACAGACAGCTCCGAGTTTCCAAATTTTATCTTGTCGCCATCAGACACCCCGATGTCATGCCTTAGTGTGGAGGTTTTAAACTGGATTAATTTTGCGCCTGTTTCTTTTACCATTGCCTCATTCCCTATTGTGTGATCAAAGTGATGGTGGGTGTTTACCACGTATTTTATGCTGAGGTTGTTTTTTTCTATGATTCGTTTCAGCTCATCAAGATCCCATGAGGGATCTATTATTATGGCGTCGCTTGTGTCTTCGTCTTCCAGTATGTAGGTAAAGTTTTGCATGTTGCCTACCTCTACCTGATGAACTTTCATAATACCCCCAGCTCTGCTTCCGGCGGAATTCCAATTTTTTCGACGAAAATGGTTCCACAGATGTCAGTTCTTTTTGGCATGCCAACCTTCATTTTGTGAAATGTTACGGTCATGTCCGCCTTGACATACCTGTCTGCAGTCTGTCCTGTGTCCGGGTTCATGCCGGTAGGCACATCCACTGCCACTTTGTATGCGCGCATTTTATTGATCATATCAATTGCTGACGCCTGTGGTTCTTTAATCGAACCGGCAATTCCGGTGCCCAGTATTCCATCAATTATTATATCAGGGGTTTGGTTTGCTGCATCGTCAAGCCCCACAACAGAGACAGACCTCATTTTTTGCAAGATATGCCAGTTTGTCTTGCATTCTGTTGTTTTGATGTCCTGTGGATTGCCAAGCAAAACTACAGTTACCTGACATCCATATCCTGCCAGGTGCCTTGCTACCACCAGCGCGTCGCCGCCGTTGTTTCCAAGACCTGCGAAGGCAAGCACTCTTTTTGTCGAGATGTCTGGAAACTTTTCCACGATTCGCTTTACCATTGCAGCTCCCGCATTTTCCATCATGAGCTGACGCAGAAACCCCATCCGGTGGCCGTTTTCCTCTATTTGATACATTTGCCTGACTGTGATATCCAATGTCATATCAGCTTGAGTAATAAAATAAAAGCTATTTGAAAACGACTTTATGCCTGTCTTTTAGCCATTCCAGCATGTTAGGTGACGCAAAAGAGTCCTTGGCCAAAGTTTCAAAATTGCTGGAATCGAGTCTTGAGGCACGCGAGGATTTGATAAAGAATACGCGCCAGATAGTAAATTTGTGCAGCGAGTCCATCATCGATTGTCACAAGGGCAATACCAGGTCTGCAGCAAAAAAGATCCAGTCTGCAAAGAACCTTCTGGAGAAATACCGAAAGAGGACAAGCGGGCAGCTATACAAATACCTCATACCGCCAGAGCAAGAGTTTGTCGAGGCATCTGCGCTTTTGGCAATAATTGAAGGCAGACCAATTCCATCCTTTGAGGCGCTAAAAGTAAAAGAGGAATCGTACGTACTTGGCCTGCTTGACTGTGTTGGTGAGCTGCGAAGAAACATTTACGACAAAATGCGGGCAGGCAAGCTTGATGATGCAAAAAAGAACTTTGAGGTAATGGAGGAGCTTTATCTGCAGTTGTATCCACTTGCATATTTTGACAAGATAGTAAAGGAGCTCAGAAGGAAGCTTGATGTCGATAGAATTTTGGTTGAGGAAACCAGAACTGCACTGACCGAAGAGATAAGGCGCTCGGAACTAATCAAGAGTATTAAAAAAGCTAGAAAATAATTAATGCGGGAAGTGGGATTTGAACCCACGAAATCCTAAGATACTAGCCCCTCAAGCTAGCGCCGTTGGCCGGGCTTGGCGACTCCCGCAACAAACTTTCTTGCAGGGTTTTTATAATCCTTAATTACTTTTTGAAAGCGTGCTAATACCCATCAGATGTTTTACCTGTGGAAACCTAATTGCTGACAGACATGAGGAGTATCAAAACAGGATAAAAGCCGGCGAGGAGCCTGCCAAGGTTTTAGACTCGCTTGGATTCAAAAGATACTGCTGCAGACGAATGTTGCTGACTTCGGTTGAGACCATACAGCAGATAATTCCGTTTTACGAAGCAATCCAAAGGCGATACTTGGAAATCCAATCCGAGTTAGAGTAAATTGCCCAAAATTTCATCGGTGAGGGGCAGACTAGTTTACAATAGCCGTGGAAGCAAGACGATAGAAATCGACGTCATTTCAGATAAAAAACACCTTGGAAGGGCCTGTGCGCCATCAGGGGCAAGTGTGGGAAAATACGAGGCCCAGAGTTTTGCAGATAACAAGCCAGAATCAAGCCTCAGTATACTAGAACAAAATTTGAAAAAATTCATCGGCCTTGATGCGGCCGACCTGGAATCCATTCA
The DNA here is from genome assembly GCA_005240025.1 of archaeon. Lineage (GTDB taxonomy): Archaea > Thermoproteota > Nitrososphaeria > Nitrososphaerales > Nitrosopumilaceae > Nitrosotenuis. The sequence goes on along the minus strand of SBBK01000052.1, from coordinate 701 downwards.
GGCAGTATTGCGAAAAATTGACAGCACGCCAAATTACGCAAGGATTGGCGGCTCTGTGGCATATGCTCTTACCATTGCATCTGCGGATTCGGCCGCAAAGGCACTTGATGTACCGATGTTCAAGGTCATTTCTCAAACCAAGAAATGGAGGTTTCCGTTCCCCCTCGGTAACATTTTGGGCGGTGGGGCGCATGCAGGTCCTGGAACGCCAGACATCCAGGAGATTCTCGTTTGTGCAATTGGCGCCAAATCAGTAAGGGAGGCAATCGAGACAAACTTGGCAGTACACAAGGAACTTGGAAAAATTCTGCAAAAAAGAGATTCGCGCTTTACAGGTGGAAGGGGTGACGAAGGCGGATGGGCCCCAGAGATAGACAATGAGGGCGCCCTTGAGATCTCGGCCCGCGCGTGTGAGAACCTCGGGTATACTCTTGGCAGGGAAGTGGCACTAGGCGTAGATTTTGCATCATCAACCCAGTGGGATGAAAAAAAGCAGAAATATGTCTATGACAGGGCTGGCTTTGAGAACACGCCATCAGAACAGATTGATTTTGCTGCAGGCATAATAAAAAAATTCAAGTTGATTTACGCCGAAGATGCGGTACACGAGGAGGCTTTTGCAGAGATGGCCCAGTTGACAAAGAGATTTCCCTCAGTGCTGGTCACAGGCGACGATCTGATTGTTACAAATGCCAAGATTT
>SBBK01000040.1 GCA_005240025.1 archaeon | reverse complement strand
GAGGCCGCTTTACAGCGAACCGGCCTACGGGTATCACTACATCGTAGTTGCCTCCGAAAAACACAAGGAGCAGCTGTCTTCGATTTCAGTGGAACAATGGTCCAACGTTTTGGTAGTAATTCAAGATCGACTCAGATGGCTTTACACGCAGCGCGGTGTCACATACGTGTCTATCTATGTGAACCAGGGCAAGGAGGCAGGCAGCGTAATGTCACACCCGCACATAAACATGGTCACATTTTCCACCATTCCACCAATAATTGAAGCCGAGGCCGAGTCCTCGCACCGAATCCTAAACGAAAAGGGTGCCTGTCCTATCTGCCAGACGGTAAACACCGAAACCGGAGGCCCAAGACAGGTGTTGCAAACTGAGGGGTTCGTGGCGTTTTGCCCATGGGCCCCATCGCATCAATTTGAGTTTTGGATCTGTCCCAAAAAACACACCACAAGTTTCTCAAAAATCACTCAAAAGGAAATAAATGATCTTTCTCTTATTTTACGCGCAACACTTGGAGGTCTTTCCAATTCTCTGAAAAACGCCTCGTACAACTTGGTGTTTCACTTGTCACCGGAAAAGAAAAACAGCAGACAAATCCACTGGCACATCGAAGTTTACCCGCTCACCTCTGCATGGTCCGGACTAGAGCGCGGGTATGGTGTTTTTCTGAATACCATTCCTCCAGAAAAGGCAGCAGAGCTATTGGGTGCAGCCTGCAGAAAAGAACTGGCAGGACTTGTCGGCATAATTTAAAAAAAATTCACACAATTTATTTAATCACATTTCGGTTGTTGTGACATGGCAATAGAAAAATATCTGGCACTTGCCAGTCTCGGCCTGTTTGTAATGTTTGGTGGCGAAATCACCGTGTTTTATAATTACTTGATAACTCCGACATCCGAAGTTGAACCAGAACCAAAAATCCTGATGTACGTATCTATTGGTGCTGCTCCTGCAATGATAATGGCAGGCACTTCCTTTATCATGTCAAAAAGGTACGGCTCAAGAAACGTTGGCGCGATAATAATTGGGGGCGGGGCAGTGCTGCTTGCAAGCATGTTTTACGCAAACACACTGGTTTCCCAAATTGACAAAAACTACCTCGTGTTTGCCGTTGAGACGGTTCCGCCACTTTTCATGGCAGTTTCGATTCCCGTAATGGCCACAGGAGCATTCCTCTTTAGGACAAAACCGAGGCCAAAAAAAGAATATTTCTAGTGGTTGTAACGCATGCCGTTTGAATGGCGCACAAAGCCAATCTTTTCGTAAAACGGCCTCACATCATCATCGCAATCCAAAATCGTCTTGTAGCAGCCATGCCTCCCTGCATATTCTAGTGCCCTTTTGATTATCTTTTCGCCAATTCCCCTCCCTTGACATTCCTTTGATACTACGACATCTTCGATGTGGCCCACCTTTCCGCCTTTGTGGATGAATTTGCGCTCGATTAGGAGCGTGGCGGAACCAATCACCTGGCTTACCCGGACTGCAACAAAAATGACATGGTCTGGATTTTTGAGGATCTCATCCAAAATCGACCTGGCATTTTTCTTATCAAGGTCACTTGCCTTGCTGAGGCTGTCGAGTGATTCTAAAAATCCCCTGTCAATATCAGACTTTACAATTTTGCGGATTATGATTTTGGACATTAGATATTGCCAAGCTTTTCTCGGAATTGCTGGTATGCCTTTTTGTATGATGCCCTGTCGCCAATGTCTATGAAACCGTTCTTTACGATAAAGCTAGACACCAACTTCTTTTTTACAAGTGCCCGTCTTACGACATAATCCATTCCAAATGGTCTGTCTGCGGGAATCAGCCCCATCACCTGTGGTTCCATCACGTAACACCCCATGTTGATGTTGGCAGAAATCTCGGGTTTCTCATTCCACGCTGTCACCTTGCCAGACTTGGAAGTTTCTATGACGCCGTACTTGATGGTGGTTTTGTATTCGTTGAGACTCATCGTGATAAAGGAGTTTTTTGCCTTGTGCTGGTGTATCATTTTATTCAAATTAAAGCTGTACACAGAATCCCCATAAACGCAAACAAACGTGTCGTCAACAAAGGATTCTGCAGTCTTTAGCTGGCCAGCCGTGGCAAGGGGTCTTCCTGCAACCGCATACTGAATTTTGACTCCGAATCTGCTACCGTCTTCAAAATAATCCTCGATTGCCCTTCTAAGGTAACTTACACAGAGAACTATGTCGTCTATTTTGCTGCGTCTGATCCATTCTATTAGGTGCTCCAAAAGCGGCTTTTCACCAAGCGGCAGCATTGGTTTTGGCAAAAACGTAGTGTATGGCTGAAGTCTTGTGCCCAGGCCGCCTGCCAAAATTATCGCCTTCACAGTTTTAGGTGAAAATCTAGAGTATTTATGCACCATGACAAAAACATCCTCGAGCTGGGTATCAAAGAGCTTGAATAATTTTGCCCAGCACGTCTTTTGGGTTTTTCCCAAACACGAGTATCATTGGTTCTTTTCCGAAATCGCCTCTATGGTACATGATGTCTGGAGGCGACGCCAAATCTTTGATTGCTTCCTTGACTCCCCAGGAAACCGACGAGTTTTCTCTCTGTTTTGAGCTCTGAGGCTCCTTTCTTCTGTCATAATGGGTTACCTTGAATTTTTTTTGAAGTTTTTTAATCAATTTCTCATCAAATCTTATGTTGAGTGCAGATCTAACCTGCGGAAATCTTTTCTGCATCGCAAGAACAGCAGCAGCTACATGTCTTGATGCGCCATATTCCAGCGTACCTGCCGGAAAAACTTTGTCGCCTGCTCTAACAATTCTTCCGGCCACACCTACGGCATCGTAAACTGAACGGGGATTTTGTTTTGCAAAAACAAAATTCGACTGGCATTCTGGAATCACAGAATGTATGCCATCCAGTCCCGAAAACTTCAACACTGCAGAGCCAAGCTCGGCCTTGAGGCTATCTCCCTTTGGATTTGTAATTTTGAATCCGCTGCCAAGTGCCTGCGATGTTCTTATCGCATCCTGGGCAAACCTTTTTGCAAATTTTGCCGATTCTACAACGGATTTTTTTTTGGCAATCGAATAAGCCAGCGCAATTGCAAAGTTGCAGCCACTTCCGTGACTTTCTATTCCGATTTTTTTTCCAGAAATGACATGTTGTTTTTCGTTTTCATAGACAAAGTCATCCATCCTGTCTTTTTCAGTAAATCCTGTTACTATCACGTTTTTTGCCCCCATTTGTACTAGTTTTCTTGCAGCAAGCAATGCGTCATCGCGACTGCGTATCTTGATGCCTGTTAGTATTTCGGCTTCACCGACATTGGGCGTCATTGCATATGCGAGGGGTACAAGAAATCGCTTAAACGCAGTAATGGCAGATTTTTTTAGCAAAACCCCGCCGGTCGTGGACCTAAGTACCGGATCAAGTACGATTGGAGCCTTGTGGTTTTTCAGACCTGCATGAATCGCCATTATTGTCTTTGTATCGTACACCATCCCTATGTTGATCACATCTACCACAAAATCGCCAAGGACTGATCCGAGTTGCCTCCTTACAGAATTTGCAGAAACTGCCTCCGCACCATAAAACTTGGCCGAGTTTTGGAAAGTAACGGCAGTTACCACTGAAAAACAGTTTGCCCCGAGAACCGATGCGGCCCTCACATCTGATTGGATTCCGGCCCCTGACGAAGGGTCGGTACCACCAATCGATAAAATATTCACAGCATCATTTACGTGTTGGCATAATTGTATTTTTTGCAGTGCCTATTGTTTAAATCTGGTGCCTGCATACAAGAAACATGGGAACGCAGCTAAGTGCAGCAAGGCGTGGCACTATAACCGACGAAATGAAGCAGGTGGCCAGAGACGAGGACATTTCAATCGAGTTCCTAAGAAAGGGAATAGCAAGCGGTGCAATCATAATTCCGGCCAACAACTCCAGACCGCAAAAGGTGCATCGGGTAGGGATAGGAAAGGGGCTGAAAACCAAAGTCAATGTCAACATCGGCACTTCCACACTCAAAGTTGATCTGGCCGAAGAAATAGACAAGGCCAAAATCGCCGTAAGGCACCACGCCGACACCATAATGGATCTTAGTGACGGTGGGAACGTGGGCTTTATTCGAAGGGCATTGCTAGAGGCGGCACCAATAACGTTTGGAACAGTTCCAATTTACGAGGCCTACAACTGGGGTGTTGAAAAACACAAAAACCCACTGGACATTACCGAGGACGACTACCTCAAGGCCTTTGAAAACAACGCAAAAGACGGCGTAGACTACACCACAATTCACTCCGGTATCTCAAAAGAGATGGCAAAGCGAATTCTCAAGGTGCAGAGATATGGAGGCGTAGTGAGCAAAGGAGGGACAATCACGGCTGCATGGATGCTAAAATACGACAAGGAAAACCCCTACATCACTCACTATGATTATCTGATTGAAATCGCAAAAAAATACGACGTTACATTTAGTCTGGGTGATGCACTGAGGCCTGGCTCCATTTTGGACTCGCACGACGAGCTCCAGATCCAAGAAATGATAAACATCTCACGGCTTGCCAAGGAGGCACACGAAAAAGACGTACAAGTGATGGTTGAAGGACCGGGACACGTTCCATTAAACGAGGTTGCCGCAAACGTCCGACTTGCAAAATCACTCATTGGTGATGTCCCATATTATGTGCTGGGACCACTTGTCACTGATGTCGCATCAGGATACGACCACATTTCAAGCGCAATTGGCGCGGCAGTTGCTGCAAGCGAGGGCGTAGATTTGTTGTGCTACCTGACACCTGCAGAACACCTCGCACTTCCAAACGCACAAGAGGTACGTCAGGGCCTAATTGCATACAGGATAGCTGCACACGCAGGTGACCTAGTAAAACTAAGGGAAAAGGCAATCGTGTGGGACATGAAAATGACAGAAGCGCGACGCACCCTTGACTGGGAAAAACAGATTGCGCTATCGATAGACCCAGAAGAAGCAGCACGAATTCACAACAGGACAGGACAAAGGAAGGGAAACAATGTCCCCTGTACGATGTGCGGCGGTGCGTGTGTATATGTGATGCTTCCACAACAACGAAAATACGTAAAAGAAAGCGAGCACCTACAACAAATTGAACAAGACCAAGTCTAAGCTCGGCACGGTACTGTATTTGTGAATTTCATCCGGCTTTATCCACCTGTATGCCTCGTTTTCCCAGTTCAGCGAGATGTCTGGCGGCTCCAGCGAAAACAAAAACGGAAAGACTATCCACCTGTGATTGAGATACTGCGGTGACGATATTGCCATCTGTTCACCGGCCTTGAGAAGGCGAATCCTCCGGCTGTCGGCGCCAATCTCTTCAAATATCTCGATCTTTGCGCGTTCAAGGGGGTCTTCGTCACCCTCGATTATGCCGCTTATCCCGCCCCACAAGCCCTTCATCGTCTTTACGTGATTGCTTCGCCTGAGAATGAGAAACCGATTACCGTTTGTCACAAAGGATGTTACAATTTTTGTGGCACGCATTACTTTTCGATTGCGTTGATCATCGTATTCAGTTTTTTGTAAGACACTTCAAGACTGGAATTCTTGCCAAGCCTCTCTTGTACAGACTTGATGTAATTGCTGATGTCTTCTGATTTTCCTTCCTGAATGTCTGTGAGGAGTCGTCCGATGTCCTTCCAAAACTCTTCTGCAGCTCTTCTGATCTCTGGATTTGATATGATGGTTTCGATGAGCTCAGTAGATTCTGTCATTATGCTCTCGGATAGAATTTTTTGGATCTTAAATGTGGTGCCGGACATGCGTTCTGTTAGCGAAACTTTGTCGTCCTTGGCTAAAATGTTTGCAAACACCAGGTTCATCAGATGTGTGAGGCCCAAAATTATTGCTATTTTTTTATCGTGCTCGGCAGCATCAATTGTAACAAAATTTGCTCCCTCAAAGAGCGACTTGACCATGTTGAGCTCGTTTTTCGCATCCCTGATCGGGATGGAAATGATGTTTTGGCCCTTGACCTTCTTTGCACCTGGGCCAAACATGGGGTGGATGCAGACCGGATTTATTTTTGAGGGCATCTTCAGCAGCGCGGAAACCGTCTTTGATTTTTGAGAGGATATCTCGATCAGATACGAACCGCGTCTCATTTCTTTGGCAATGAGTCTGATTATCTCGGGTGTGCGTCTTGTGGGTGTGCACAAAAGAACAATGTCTGCATTCAAAACGGCACCAACAAGGGAGCTTGCCTTCTTGACTGCCTTGTCCGTTATTGGCGACTCTGAATCGAAACCCACTACTTCGTAGTCTTGGGCCGTGAAATACTTGGTAAACCACTGGCCCATCTTTCCGCCAGCCCCCAGAATTGTGATGCTTTTCTTCATATGTTCTCCCTTAGTGCCCCGTCTAATAGCCTCATCCCCTCCTTTAGTTTGTTTTCGTCCTGGCAGGCAGAAATCCTGATAAAACCCTTATAGCTGCCAAAGCCCTCGCCTGGGGCAACGGCAACCCCGTGGTTTAGGAGTCTATTTGCAAACTCGACTCCATCAAAGCCGGGTTTGGGGACGTTGGCAAAGACGTACATGGCCCCGTCTGGGACGACAAACTCAAGACCTGCTCTTTTCGCCTCGGAAATTATTACATCGAGCTTTGTTCTAATGCTTTTTACGTTGCCTGACGTGTCTGCCTGCAGGGCCTTGAGCGCTGCATACTGGATGGGCTCCGCAACGTTTGTGATACACAGGGCTTGCAGTTTTGTCATGATGTCAATTATTTTTGGGTCTGCGACTGTGTATCCGATCCTAAACCCCGTCATCGCATGCGATTTTGAAAACGACTGGGTGACAATGGTTTTTTCGTAATTGCTAGACGCCGCACTCTTCCATCTTGAAAATGCATATTCTGAATAGATTTCGTCGCTTAGGACATAGAGATCGTGTTTTCTTGCTATGTCGATTATTTTGTCTTGAATCTCAGGCAAAAGAATTTTTCCTGTGGGATTGTTTGGATAGTTTAGAACTATCATCCTGGTGTTGGAGTTTATCGTCTTTTCAATTTGCTCCAGCGATGGCTCCCATCTGTCATCCAAAGTAGTTGCGACGGTTCGAACCTTTGAGCCAGCATTTATGGCGCAGTCGCGGTATGCTGGCCACGCCGGCTCGATTACTATGACCTCATCCCCAGGACTCAAAAGCGTAGACATTGCAAGATAAATTGCAAACCTGCCACCAGGAGATACAAGAATGTTTTCCTGCTTTACTGGAGCGCCAAATTTTGCAGAGAAATGTTCTGCAAGAGCAGACCTCAGATGGGGCATCCCCGCAGCCGGTCCATACCTCACAAATCCTTTGTCAAGTGCCTCAGCTAGGGCGCCTTTGACCTGCTGGGGCGGCGCAAGGTCAGGCTCGCCGACTTCAAGATGGATTATTTTTTTACCTTGTTGTTCAAGGCTCTTTGCCTTTGCAAAAATTGTCAGATGCGTCTGCCTGCCGTCTGTTTGAACTTTTATCGATTCATTTAACAAAAAGTTGAGAAACTTCTTCCCAAGATCCTCCTCAAGACCAATCTCCCTGCAAAGCAGGCTTACCTCGGAGCGGAGCTGTTCCTCACGGATCTCATCAAAAACACCAATGCCGCTGTTCCTTTTGAGATTTCCAATTTGACTCGCAATGTCGGTTCGCTGCTTTAACAATCTCAGCATCTGAAGTGTAACGTCATCAATTTTGTTTCGTAGCTGATCAATGTCTGTCATTTTTCACAAAACTGGTTTGATAAACCCACCAACGAGTGCGTGATCAGCAAGGACCAGT
>SBBK01000206.1 GCA_005240025.1 archaeon | reverse complement strand
TTCGCTGGAAAATAAATTTGGGCGTTTGTCCCTTTTCAAAAGTTTTTGCATCCCAGATTAATTGGGATGCCCATGCTGGTGAAACTGTTCCTACTACAAAAACACTTAAAATTAGAAATGCGATAATTGTGCCCCTAATTTTCACATCAGCCATGCTCGATGACATGGTAATAAATCTATCCTATGTCACCAAAATTGCAAAAACTGCAGTCGCGCCAATAATTTCACACTTGCATTGGTTGGGCATTATTGAAAAGGTAATATTTGACCAAGACTGGATACAAAAAGAGGTTTTCGGATTCATGATAACAATACTTGCAGGCGGCACGGGCTCTGTCAAGTTTGTTAGGGGGATGATTTCTCAGACGCGGAACGTCGGTGTAGTTTGTAATGTTGGCGACAATTATTGGCTTTATGGGCTATATGTCTGTCCAGACATAGACACCATCATCTACGGTCTTGCGGATATTTTAGATTACGAGAAAGGGTGGGGAATAAGAAAGGACACCTTTGGGTTTTTGCGACAGATGGAGATTTTCGGAGAGCAAACCTGGTTCAGGGTTGGTGACAGGGATGTTGCGACACACCTAATTAGAACAAACATGCTAAAGAACGGGAAAAATCTTGCCGACATTACCAAGTGGATGTGTGAAAAGTTTGCAGTGGAGGCAAAAGTAATGCCAGTAACCGATAACACAATTGAAACCAGAATAAACACAGACAAAGGCGAGATGCACCTACAGGAGTTCTGGGTCAAGTACAAGGGCAGGGACAAAGTTGAGGGCATACAGTACATAGGTGCAGACAAAGCAAGGCCAAACCCAGAAGCGGTAAACTCAATCCATGATTCCGAGATGGTAATAATCGCCCCTGGAAATCCGCTCACAAGTATCGGCCCGATGCTTCAGATAAAAGGAATCAGAAAGGAACTTTCAAAAAACAGAAAAAAAGTTGTGGCAATCAGCCCCATTTTGGGAACCAAGGCGTTTTCAGGCCCTGCCGCAGAATATATGCAGGCAGCTGGGATCGAGGTGTCACCCTATGGCGTGGCACAAATGTATTCAGATGTTTGTGGTAACATCATAATCGATTCAAAAGATAGACTGCTTACAAAAAAAATTCAGAATTTGGATATGAAAGTCTATGACACTAGCATCAAGATGATCAACAAGGTAACCGAAGATACGCTGGCATCATTTGTTCTAAAGAACGTACATACATAGTTTGCAAACAGCCGCCATAATCCCAGTAAAGACTTTTTCTAAAGCAAAGACAAGGCTCGGCCTTGCACAAGAAAGAACAGAAACATTATGCAGGATAATGCTTGATGAGGTTTTGGCAGCCGCAACAGAGTCAGCAAAAATTAGCCGGGTATTCATAGTGTCAAAGGACGAATCGGCCTTTCAAATTGGAAAAAAATATGGCGCAATCCAAGTTTATGAACAAGTCGAAAATGGGGTCAATGCTGCAGTGTCTTTAGCGGAAGGATACTTGCGTCAAAACGGCTTTGAGGCATCCATTGTGCTGCCACAAGACATACCCCTCGTTAGACCACAAGACATAGACAGTCTTCTTGCGTTTCAAAATGGCTCCAATTCGTTGCTCGTGGTCCCCTCAAGAAGATTTGATGGTACCAACGCCCTGGTCAGGAGTCCCGTGGATGTGATAGAGACACACTATGATGAGGACAGCTACAGAATCCATCTGAACACAGGAAAATCCCGTGGAATTGCGACCTCGTTTGTTTTAATTTCCAGAATAATGTGGGACGTGGACAATAAATCAGACATAGAATACATCATGAGTAATGTTGAAAAGCCACAACTTGCAGATGAACTCAAATTAATAGTTGGCAGATAACAATGTTCCCGTTACTTGGAATTTCATTGCTTGTGGTATTTCCTGCAGGGGCAAGTCTTGTTCCAGGCGGGATATTTACCTTTTATGTAAATGACGATGACCTGAATACAAGCCACGCCGGGATAGATGAGATTTCTATTGGGGGGTTGTTGGAGTGCACCATCAATTCCGTGGCCATTTCGTGCCCCTCAAAGATCGTCGAAACTGCAGCTAACTCGGGAGTCTTTGTTGGCACAATTACCATACCGGCAACAATAAACGGCAATCCACTCAAGCAGGGAGATACACTGGTCATCAAGTATACTGACCAGTCAGATGCGTCTGGCAACATCAATACTGTCGCCAGATCAATTTCAGTTATAAAATCTGGCGCCGAGCTTGACGCCTCGGCAAAAAATGTTCGGATCGGACAAAAGTTTCAAGTAAAAATTTACGATCCTGATTTTAATTTGGATTCAAGAAAGGCAGACAACATTCCGCTCAGCCTTGTCGAGTTCAGGGGTTCAAACGGCATCAGGACCACCTTGGCCAACAGGGTCTTTGATGCACAAACCGCGTCACTTAGGGAGACCGGCGAGAACACAAACCTGTTTGTTGTGACCATCAAAATTCCAAAGGAAATTGATGGTAAGCGACTTAAAATTGGCTCTACTGCTCAGCTGAGACTGACAGACGCCACATCGCCTTCTGGCACCACCGAAACAATAAAGCTAAGC
>SBBK01000136.1 GCA_005240025.1 archaeon | reverse complement strand
GTCCAGCTGGAGCCTGGGATGAAAGCCCCCTACTATGTGGACCTCGGTTGCACCCATCTGCTTTGCTGCAGATACCCGCTGCTCGATTTGCTCAGCAGACAATGTGTATGCGTCGGATTCGCTCCCCTTTCTGTAAAATGCGCACATCTGACAGCTTGCGGCACAGATGTTTGTATAGTTCATGTAGTATGACGCCGCAAATGTCACCCTGTCTCCTGTGAGTTTTTTTCTCACCAGGTCGGCTGCCGCACCGACAAGGAAAATGTTGTCGTCATTTATTATTTCAAGCCCGTCCTTGTATGACAGGGTTTCGCCGGCAAGGGCTTTTTCTATTGCAACAGATTCCCTGACAAGTTCGCGCAGCATGATGTGTTTTAAAAAAATTCCAATATAAAATAAACTGTGACCGGGTAGGCAACATCGGATACGAGTTTGCCTACTTGCGGTTTTTGTGGTGCATTGCAGCGTATGCTGCATCTCTTGTTTCTGTGGCCTTCTTTTGTTCGTCAACCTGCGAGATTTCCTTCGATTCCTGGTCTACTGCGTCTGCTGCCCTGAGTTTCTTCATTCTGTCGTGTTTTTTCTCCTTGAGATATTTGATGTCTTTTTCAGCGGACTTGGGGATCATTTCTTGGTGTTCTGAGATTCGTTTTGCAAATGCGTCTCTGTCACCTTCGAGTGCTACCTGGACCTTGCTTGGGCCCCCGGCCGCCTTTCTTTTTGCGATTGCCTCGTCTGCCTGCTCCTTGAGCTTGGCGACAAAGTCGGAAGTAGACACTGCTGCGTCACGGGCCACAACAGCCACGTTTCTTGCAGATATTGCGGCGTCGATGTCTTTTTGTGCGGCTGCCTTTTTGGCGTTCATTTTTGCCTTGATGTCAGCTGCCATCTGTTTTTGCGCCTCGAGTCGGTCTGCACGTTTTTGATCGAATGCAGACCTTGTGTCGTCGTGCTTTACCTTTGAGTCTCTCTGGGTATCGGTCGGGTCTATTGCATAGATGCCAGCAGGACCAATTACTGCAGATGCCAAAAGAAGGGTTGAAGCTATGATGCCTAGTTTTTGCATACTGGTGCAAACCAGATTTGGGTATAAAAAGTAATTGTGTAATGCCGGGGTTGGGAGGTCATTTGAGTTCCTGTTTTGGCGTTATTTTTTTGGGTTTCTTTGCTTCCTTGATCTGTTTTACCACTTCGATTTTTTTCTCAAAGTTTTTCTGAGCCATCTTGGCCGCCTCGCTTTCTAGGAGGTCCCGCTGTTCCTTGAGCTGCCTTTCCAGATCTCTCCGCTTAATTTCCATCTTGAGCTGGATCTCGTTTTGCTCGGCGACTGCCTTTTCCTTTCCGCGCTTTGACGCAAGTTCGAGTTCCTTTGCCCTTTTTGTCAGTTCCACACTCGTGTTTGACTGTTTTTGCTCGTCCAGTGCCTGCTCCCGTTTTTTCTGGGTCTCCTCGACCTGGGTCTTTGCGACTTGCTTCATCTGCCTTATCTCCTCAAGCTTTTGTATGCGTTTTTCTATTGCCAAAAGTCGGGCCGCCTCACGTTCCTCTTTGATGCGTTTTTGCTCTCTTTCGAGATCCAGCTGGTTCTGCTTTACCTTTTCCAGAGTTTCCTCTCGGAGCTTTGCGTCGTCTTTGAGTTTGTCCTTGCGCTTTGACGCGATTTCGTCTAGCTTCTTTTCCTGGCTCATTTCAAATTCCCTGATTTGTTCGGTTGCTGTCTTGGCAGGTTCTGCCGTCACTCCCACAGGTCCTGCGATTGCACCCGCCAGCAAAATCAGCGACGCCAGTAATCCAAGCTTGCGCATATCAAAATGCAAAATTTGTTCGTAATTAAGATTACGGTTCTTTTGTCCGTCACATCGTGCTAAATCAGCTGGCTGCGCCCCAATTAGAAAACCCAAAACACATACATCTGCCGGTATGCAAAATATGAAAGCATTTTTTGCACATCCGGGAGATGATTTGCCTGCACTCAGTGCATCGCATATGGTCAATCAGACTACCCCCGCATTTTCTGCAGCTTTCGTCTGGCACAAATCAATGCCGCTAAAAATGAAAATCAGTCTATCCAAAATAGATTTCGGAGTCCATGTAGAATTACAGTTTGCCTGCCGGTTGTTTTGTGATCTTGTGTTTTCCCGTGACTATGTAATTAATCGCATCACTCATAAAAATGGCATGGTCTGCAATTCTCTCAAGGTATCGCAACACAAGCGCCTCTGCAAGGGCACATTTCGTATTATTTGAATTGATAAGCATTGGGAGGCGCTGCTTGTAAAGGCGGTCGACAAACTCCTCGTTTTGTTGTATGGTGATTGCCTTTCTGATGTCAAGTTCGGCAAAATACATCACGGCGTCTTTGATCATCGTCTTTACCTTGTTTGATACTTCGATGAGCCAGCTCTTGTCACATTCTGAAATGTCGCCAAACGCATCCCGGACCTGGATGATGTCGTATGCATACCTGCCAAACCTTGAAAAACCGTACGATATCTCAATTGATGAGCGGACCAGCCTAAAGTCGTCTGCCACGGGCTGGTACTTTAAGAGAATTTCAAATGTCAGGTCAGCCACCTGGAAATACTTTTTTGAAATCTCGTTCGAAATATCACGCACCTGGTTTACTGTATTTTTTCCATAAAGGTAAGAGTCAATTGCCAGCACAAATGACTGCAGCGACAGATCACCCATTTCAGACATTATGGAAGAAAGTTCCTCAAGGGACGGGTCTATGAGGCGGGTCATTTAGCCAAATTGCCCCTTTACGTATTTTGCCGTGAGTTCGTTTCTTGGCTGAGTGAAGATTTTTTTTGTCTCGTCAAATTCAATCAACTCTCCCAGATACATAAATGCGGTGTAGTTGGAAACCCGGACCGCCTGTTGCATGTTGTGCGTGACTATGATTATTGTAAACTCTTTTGCAAGCTCGGTAATTGTTTCCTCGATTTTCTGAGTGGCTATTGGGTCCAGTGCAGATGCAGGCTCGTCCATCAAAAGTACCTCGGGCTGGATTGCTAGGGCCCTGGCAATGCAGACGCGCTGTTGCTGGCCCCCAGACAGTTCCATTGCAGGCTTTCTGAGGTTGTCTTTTACTTCGTCCCAAATGTACGACATTCTAAGTGAGTCTTCGACTATCTCATCAAGGATTTTCCTGTCCTTTACGCCGTTTAGGCGGAGGCCTGCTGCGACATTGTCATAAATCGACATTGTGGGAAACGGGTTTGGTTTTTGAAAGACCATGCCGACTTTACGCCGGTGATAGATAGGATCAACGTCTTTTGAGTACAAGTCCTGACCATCAAGTAGGATCCTTCCTTCGACTCTGGCGTTTTTTGTCATGTCGTGCATTCTGTTTAAGCAGCGAAGAAACGTAGTCTTGCCGCACCCCGATGGCCCAATCAGAGAGGTAACACTTTTCTCTCTGAACTTCATTGTCACGTTTTTCACGGCCTGAATCCCATCGTAGAAGACAGAAACGTTTTCGGCAATCATCTTGTAGTTTGGTGCGTCTTTTACTATGTCTGCCCTGGCATCCTGCATATCAATCATGGCAGTCATTTCCTGTAGCCCCCAAGGAGTTTGGAAAGCAATCCTTTCCTCTTTCGTGTCGCAAAATAATATCTCACACCCATATTGACTGCAAGAATTATGATTATCAAGACGACTGCGGCACCCCAACCCTGAGCTTGGGCACTGTCGTATGGCAAGAGCGAAAGCCTCCATATTCTGAGTGGTAATGCGTCCATTGGGGAATCAAGTCCTGCAAAAAACTGGCTGCTCCCAAGTACGGTCATTATGAGTGGTGCAGTCTCACCTCCAATTCTTGCAACCGCAAGCAAAATTCCGGTAATCATGCCGCTTTTTGCTGCCGATAGAACTATTCTTACTGTGACAACCCATTTTTTGAGGCCAATGGCAAGGCCTGCCTCCCGGTAAGTCAGTGGAACGAGCTTCAGAGATTCTTCGGTTGTTCTTGCAACAATGGGAAACATGATGAGCGAGAGTGCAAATGCACCAGCCCACAGCGTAAAGTGACCGAGAAGCAGCACTATTGTCAAAAATGCAAAGATTCCAAGGACGATTGACGGGAACTCCATAAAGACATCGTTGAAGAATCTGATGGTGCGTCCAAGCCTGTTGTCACCAAATTCCGCAAGGTAGATTCCAGACATTATCCCTATTGGGACCCCTATAAGACTTGACATGCCGATTATTATCATGGTGCCCTGAATGGCAGGCCCGATTCCTCCCTCGCCAGAGCCTATTGCACCAGGGGGCTGGGTTAGAAATTCCACAGACAACGCAGAAAGACCGTTTTCGAAAACCTCAAAGAGAATGCTTACCAGCGGGATCAGTGCTAAAACGACACAGCAAAAAACCGCACCTAGTGCAATCTTGTTTATGAGCAATCTTCTTTTGACGTTCTGCTTAAAGAGCAACCGGTATTCGGCCCTTTTCTGAGTTGATGCCATCATGCGTTTACGACCCCTTCTTTTACTTTGAGCATTCTTGAGACAAGTATGTGTGCGACCACATTGATGCATATGGCAACAAGGAGCAGAATCAGTCCCACGCCTATCAGTGCGGGCAGGTGAAGCGATGCTGGGGAGGCCTCGATGAACTCGTTTGCGATTATACTGGACATAGTCTGTCCCGGCTGGAAAAGCGATTGCGGAAATGCACCCGGTCCGGTGGCGTTTCCAATAAGCATGGTTACTGCCATGGTTTCACCTACTGCTCTGCCGAGTCCCAAAATTGCTGCGCCAATCAGCCCTGTTTTTGCGTAAGGGAATATTGAAATCCTGAACATCTCCCACCTGGTTGCACCAAGCATATAAGCGGCCTCTTTTTGCTGGTGTGGAACTGCCATCATTATTTCTCTAGAGACCGCAGAGATTGTCGGAATAATCATTATCGCCAGAATTATGCTTGCGGTAAAGATATCCAATCCAAACGGCGCCGATAAAAAAATCCAGGAGTTTTCTCCAAGTGCATCATAAAGTGGATATTCAACAAAGTCTAGCAAAAACTGCCTAAAAACAAAAATCCCCCAAAAACCGTAGATAATGCTAGGAACTGCTGCAAGAAGATCCACAAGCATGCCAAGAGGGACTGCGAGAAATTTTGGTGCCTGTGAGATAAACATGGCAATGCCAATGCTCAGCGGTACACCAATTGCCATTGCAAGGAGCGCAGTAACAAGTGTGCCTAAAATGTATGGCGCTGCACCAAATGACTCCCTTCCTTCCACAGCATTCCAACTGGACCCAATCAAAAAGTCCAGCCCCTCACGCTCCCAGACTGCGTGCGATTCAAAATATAGCTGAAACACCATCAGTGCAATTATCACCAAAACATACACGCCGCTCACAGTTGCCGCAATTTTGAAGATTTTGTCCGAGGAAAATCTCCTTTCGCCTTTTTTGTTTGTCAGCATTACTGAAAATGCATCGATTTTGCCTTATCCGTGATCCCCATATTCTATCGAGGGCACATAGTTCTATATTGATCAATATAGTATAAAGAGCAAAACGGAATTTACTATTCCTCCTATATCAAGTCATTGCAGTCCCTTGAGGATACCAAACAGACACGACGAATACAGATTAGCGGTGGCTCCACATACACCATTTCGCTCCCAAAAAAATGGATGGATGAGCTTGGATTAAAAAACGGCGACACCATGACGATAATAAAAAAT
>SBBK01000230.1 GCA_005240025.1 archaeon | reverse complement strand
TACCATACGCCCACCCAAAACCTCCGAACTTACCGGCGTGATCTGCAGGTAATGCTGCTTTGAGACCTCGACTGCATCGTGGCGCTTGCCTGCATGCTGGTGCGAATAGTAGTGGATTGTTCCACCGCTCTTTGTGGCAGATATGGCGGAATCCAAAAACTCGTCTGACCTTTCCGGCAAAAGCATGAGGGTTCTGTCGCCCTTGTCCTGCAGTTGCTCTTTTATGACCTGCGCAGCATCCCCATGAATTGAGACTACCTTGCCTGCAAGTTTTTTGTTCAGCTTGATGTTTTCCTCGCAAAGCCTGGCGGCATATGGGTTCAGGTCTATGTTGTAGACTGTGCATTTCTTCTTTTTTGCGGCAACAATGGAAAACATTCCGACACCGCCAAACATGTTGATTACGATTTCGCCGTCTGAGACCAGCTGTGCAATTCTGTTTCGCTCAGTAGAAAGCCTTGGAGAAAAAAACGCCTTTTCTACGTCAACTTTGAACCTGCAGCCGTACTCTTTGTACTCTGTCTCTGTGTTGTCATCGCCTGCAAGTATCTCAAGACTCCGTGTCCTAAAATCCCCCTCCACCGGAGTGGCCTGGTAAAACACAGATCTTGCAGGATGGACGTTTTCTAGTAATGTTTGTCCGATTATCTTTTTTTTTGATAGCAACGAATCTGGAATCCTGACCACCAAAATGTCGCCAACCTGATCAAATGCAGAATAAAGATCGGCCGCCTCTTGTCGGGTCAGCACACCCTCCAGCGCTTTTTTTAGCATTCGAGTCAATTCTTGTAGTAGAAATGTCCTGTTTCTTTTTGCTGCTTGTCCAGCCTGCTTCCGCCCTTGTTGACACGGGGCCTCAGGCTATGCTCATCACGCCTAAATGTGATGTCCAAAGACCTGAGGAAGCGGTTCATTGCCTCTGATTTTGTGAGCGGCGAGCTAGCGTGCCCCTCGAGGCCGGAAATTCCCTCAAAAATTACAATGGCGTCTGATATGAGGTCCATTAGCTGGATGTCGTGATCAATTATTATTGCAGACTTGGCGTAGGAGCGGACAAACCTCTGGATGAATTTTGCAATGGTTATTCTGTCCTCGACATCCAAAAACGCTGATGGCTCATCAAGTGCGTAGACGTCGGCTTTTTTCAAAAGGCATGTGGCCACAGCTACTTTTTGCAACTCACCACCGGATAAATTTTTGATCGACTTGTTGTAAAGTTTTTTTATTTTCAGGGGTTCTGTTATTTGTTCTTCTTCAGTGCTCCCAAAAATCGGGCCCTCGTTTGCCTTTTCTAGCACCGAAATCACCTCTATGTCATAGTCATTTGGGATGTACTGGGGTTTGTAAGATATCTTGATTGCCCTGTCGATGTTTCCCTCGTCTGGCTTTTCAACTCCGGCAATCATCTTCATCATCGTGGTCTTGCCAAGTGCGTTTGCACCCATGATCCCAAGGACCTCGCCCTTTCGGACCTGGCCCGGTTCGATTGATACGGAAAATGCCGGGTATGTGCGCTTTAGCATGGGATATGAAATCACGACATCGCCTTTTTCGAACTCGTCCTGTGACGTGGATACGTCAAAGCTGAATTTTTTGTCCCGGAATCGGACGTTTTCGTTTGGAAGATAGCCGTCCAAAAAAACATTGATGCCCACCTTTGTTGAAAGGACATCGGACACTATTCCATATGCCGCCGGCTCGCCATACAAAATCTCAATGTAATCGGAAAGAAAGTCAAGCAAGGTCAGATCGTGTTCTACTACCATGACGCTTTTGCCTGCGTTTGCGAGGCTGTGGATTACCCTTGCCACGCCCCTTCGCTGGAAAACATCATTGTATGACGACGGCTCATCAAAAAAGTAAAAGTTGGCTTCCTTTGAGGCCGCCACGGCAACTGCAAGCCTTTGGAGCTCGCCTCCACTCAGCTCCTTTATGTGGTGTTCCACAGAGTTCTCAAGGGAAAGCTGCTTTACAAGCTCAGAGCCAACCCCGCGCTGGTCGTATCTGTCCAGCAGCTCCTTTGCAGTTCCATCAAAGACCTGCGAAACGTTGTAAACTTGTTGCGGTTTGATGGCAGTTTTGATGTTTTGATTTTTAATTTTCTCAAAATGGTCTTTTAACTCGGTGCCTGCAAAAAACTTGAGGATCTGATCCCAGTCTGGCGAGTTTTCATAATTGCCAAGGTTTGGTTTTAGGTTTCCAGACAGAATGTTGACCACGGTGCTCTTTCCAATGCCATTTCTTCCAAGGAGGCCGACGACCTCGCCTTTTTTTGGAGTTGGAAGCCTGTACAGTCTAAACGAATTCATTCCATACTGGTGGATTTTGTCTGTTGCAAGCTCTGAGGCCAGATTTACAATTGTTATTGCCTCAAAGGGGCAGACCTTGACGCAGATTCCGCAGCCGTTGCAGACATTTTCGTCTATCTGGGCCTTTTTTATCTCCTCATTTAATATGATGCAATCCGCACCTGACTTGTTTACCGGGCAGTACTTGATGCATTCAAGGCCGCACTTTTTTGGCTGGCAGAGCTCCCTGTCCAGAACTGCTACACGGTGTGTCATATCGATACCTCTGGTTTGTTCAATTTATAACACTACGGTCGTAATCTTAATACAGAACAATATTTGGAGTGAAATCAAGCCGGCCATAGCGTTGGGGTGCGACCCAGTCCCATTCCGAACCTGGAAGTCAAACCCAATGTCGCTGCTGTGTTACTAAGGTGCGAGAGCCCTTGGGAAGCAGCAGTGCTGGCATTTTCATGTTTTAACAAGTTCGTGGAGATGCTTATCTATTATTACATATTATAATGTCCGTGTTTAGAGCAAAGATTAGAAAAGTGGGGACATCTTTTGGAATTCTTATACCAAAGGAATTGATTAGAGAGCAGAAACTGCATGAGGGGCAAGACGTTGATGTTAGTCTACTAAAAAGGAAGGATCTTGAACAAGTGTTAAAGGGATTCGGTGCTGCTCGCGGGGCAAAACCATTCAGGCGAGACAGAACCGACCGATTCTAATGCTTCTCGATACTTCTTCGTGGGTTGAATATTTTCTGGGAACGGAAAAGGGGAAAAAGGTCAAAGAAATAATAAAAAAAGAGGCCTCTGCAAGCGTAATCACGCTAGGCGAATTAGTCAACTGGTGTCTTAGAAACAACAAAAATCATGAGCAATATGTTGAATTGGTACAACTCGGTTCAGCCATACTGCCCGTGGACAAGACAACCTCTGTTTTGGCGGGACGAATCAACCATGAAAGGAAAAAATCACTAAAAAATTGGGGCGTGATGGATTCCATTATTTTGGCAACATCCATGATTTACGATCTCAAGTTAGTCAGAACAGATCATCATTTTCAAGACCAGCCAAATCTGACATACTCCCAACCCTAAAGGGTTCGGGCTTTCCCGCTCGCAATTTGTAATAATGATCTAAAATTAGAAATACAGCCCTAAACTCTGCACATCATGAAGTGCTCGGTTTGTGGGCAAGAACTGGAAAACGAGATTCGCTTCCTAAACCACATGATGGAAAAACACGGTTTTAGGAACCCAAACATAGGAACCCCTGATAGAAATTCGCGTGGATACTAATCAAATTTGTATAAATAGCAGGACATCCAACGCAAGGCATGTCAAGCACAAAATGCGTTTCCTGCGGAAAAAGCTTCTTCTCTCCAATGGGCTACAACAAATGCAATACCTGCACCAAAAAGGAAGGAACCGACATGGATCATGAGGGCCACAATTCCTGCGGTTGCGGGCACCACCACTGATTTTTTACTTTGTCTTATCTTCTACAAGCTTGAATCTTGATAATTGCTTGTAAAGAACAAAGACGATCAGAGCTATTATCAGAAAGTCTATGATGTTTGCAACAAAATCGCCATACGCAAAAGTCGAATCCAAAACCGTAAACTCGAGCTTCTTGAGGTCGCCGACATCTTGCAGTGCCAAACCAACCAGCGGATTTATCAGGTCAGTAACAAGAGCGGTTACAAGCTTTGATGCAGCAGCACCAATTACAAAGGCAATGGCAAGGCCAATGATCCCAAAGGTCTGCAAAAAGTGCATAAATTCTGCGACAAAACCCTTCTTCTCTGGTGGCTTTTCTGACACAAAAGTCACAAATCGACTAACGATTAGAAACTGTTTGTTCAAAACTTTTACATCGTTTGGTGAATTGGTATCTTCTTGCTGTTTGTAAGTAGGCTTGCAGAGCGCACAAAAACCGCCTTGGCAGTTTTGCAACCTGTATCACAGACTTCAAAACCTGCCGAGTTTTTGAATTTGTGCTCACTTCCACTGAGAATGGCTTTTGCCAATGGAAGCAAAGCGGCCCTGCCGCCATAGGCAGTCTTTCCATCTACGAACCAAAACATCTCAAG
This sequence comes from archaeon, assembly GCA_005240025.1. Classification (GTDB taxonomy): domain Archaea; phylum Thermoproteota; class Nitrososphaeria; order Nitrososphaerales; family Nitrosopumilaceae; genus Nitrosotenuis. The sequence goes on along the minus strand of SBBK01000230.1, from coordinate 134 downwards.
TGCCTCAGAACCAAGAATCCTGGAGCGAAGCTCCTCGCCAAGACCTGAATAATGCCCAACAAGGCGTAGTTTGTCCTTTGCAAAAAAATTCACCATTCTTGCGAATTTGATGCAAAGGTAGCACTGGTTATCAT
>SBBK01000060.1 GCA_005240025.1 archaeon | reverse complement strand
GCATGTTCTCACTCCCCATATGCAGAACCTGCTTCTTTGGAATATTGTTTTGCAAAAGTATTCTTGAAAAAATGTCCAGGTTCCGGGGAAGATTGCGAAAGGGCCTATGATCGTGGCAATATAAACAAATTCTGGCGATAACCGGAATTTTTTCAATTTTTTATTTGATGCGGGATCCCCCATTTACCCCCAAAGTCGGAAGACATGCACAAAGTCTAAAAGGGTCAAATTTGCAATATCGGTTATGGACATCCCCAACAAACGTGGATACAGTACAAATGCAGAGTTGTGGTCTCAGCTAAAGCTGGCCCTACAGAGGATGGAGGAAGCTAAAAAGGCAGGGGACAGGGCACGCCAACAAGAGATCCAAATAGAGATTGATGGCCTAAAACAAGCCATAAAGAGATTTGAGCATACACAGTTGGAATGATTTTGTGTTCTTCGCTGCTGAGTACCATGATGCAAGCGCCCCTCGAAAATGCTCAACCATCATTTCCAGTCCAGTCAGAGACCATAATTTCCAGTCCAGCCACGAACATGAGCAATGGTTAAATATTTCTCGTTCATGATAAGATGGAATGCCTTACACCGAAGCGCAAATCACGAAGAAAATCACCGAAATGCTCACAAAAGACACAAAACAGACCTTCGAGCCCAGGATAAAGCCGATTTCTGAAAAAACAAGCCTCTCAAGGTTGAGTAAATATCTAGCATCATTTCTGATTTACTGGAGGGTTTTGAGATGAGTTTCATATTTAGTGGTGGGTGAACAAGTTCGTGTTTATTGGGCCAGATGCGTCATGGTTTGTCCTGCTGGGGATAGGGACAGGCGCACTTGTCGGAGTGTTGCTGTACGCAGTCTCTTTATCAAAACCAGAGGAGTTTTCCAATCTTGCACTAGTACAATTTTTTGCAATTAGCGCCATAGTAGTTTGCTTTATTCTTGCAATATCCTGGATTCCTACAGGTCCGAGTTGGGAAAGGTTTCCGATTTCAACAAAGGAGCTGACAATTGGAAATCAAACCCAGTGGGTTCTCAACATAGGAGGCGTCAAAGATTCAGATACAGGGAACTTGACTTCAGGCGGGCTCCAGATTCCAATATTCATAATAATTTCCGGCATACTAGGCTCGTACATCAGGTACCTGTACATCGGAATAAAAGAGTTCAAGGAAAGAAACTTTGCAAAGATCCACGAACTCCTGGATGCAGAACAGAAAGTAGGACTGGCAAAAAGCGACCTTGAAAAAATACGATTCGACAAACAAGTCTTGCCGCCAGACCTCCTAGAGAACTACAATAGACAGTTAGAAGAGATGGAGGGCATTTACAAACAGCTAGAATATGAGGCGATACAAAAGCGCATAAAATTGAGGATGGACGAAATCCACCACACACTAGAATCCCTTGGATTCATATTCCTGGCGCCGCTCTTGTCCGTTTCCGCCTGGCTAATCCTCGTAATTGGTGGAACAAACAACAACTACACCTTTGCACTGGTCGGGTTTTCCGTAGGTCTTGCGACTGAGCGCATCATAGATTCCATGAAGTCATTTGTTGGCGGAAAACTCTCATCAGATGACAAGCCGGCAACTGCAAAGAGCGAAAAGACAGATCCCCCCGAGAATACCAAGCCAGCACCAGAGGGCATCAAGAGTTTTTCGTTTGGCTCTGAGTGGGCACAAATCTTCGGCGGTAATGAACCCGAAAAAGTCAGAATTGATTTAGTAGAACCTGCAGACAGGTCTGCTGCGCTGGTGTCTATACGTCACACAGTTAATGGGCGCGATATCGAGATTCCCGATTTGCCGTTGTTGGGCGGCAGCATTGTTGTAGAAGGCACCAAAGTCGAACTCAAGTCACAAGGAGCTCCAGGAGGCAAAAAATTTACCGTGACTTTTGATTTCTTGACCGCTGGGAGAAGATACCTTCTTGACTGGGCCATCCCGCAGCACAAAGCAAAGGAATCTGCCAGAATTTATTCCGGCGCATCACCACAAAAAATTGTAGTGTATGCCCCCAACGAAAAAGACGCCCAAATCAACATAATAACAGCAAGCGATCCAGAAGGAGGCACCCAGCTGAGCGGGAGTCTGGCAAGGAAGACCGACTGGGCAAACATCAGAGGGGTAAGGAAACCCGATGATATCGCAAAGATTACCGGAAAATTCGAATTACTGCCATAATGTCCGCATTTCCTTGGTTGCATAGGCAATCAGCATCTTGCATAAAGTACCAGTGAGGCGTGCAGATAAGTATTCTTATATATAAGAATTCTTATATGAAATTATGCAAATAGGCAAGCCCGCCCCGCCAGACGAGATAATAGACAGAGACAACGAAGTCGAGTCCATCCTCAAGAGGCTCCAATCAAAGATAAGCTACAACATAGCTGTGACAGGACACAGAAGGATAGGCAAATCATCCATTCTTCACAAAGTATTACACATTCTATCCAGAGATGAAAAATCCGTAGTCGTGTATTTTGATGTTCAAAAAAATATAGGCGAGCCCAGGACGTTTCTAACATCACTTCAGGCCGCAATTTTTAACGCGTTTGTAAAGAAATTGGGCAGATTCGGCAAGACCAAGGCAAGAGCATCAAAGATTGCGTCCAGCATCACCGATGTGTTGTCGTCAAAAAGGATCAAAGGAATTGGCATTCAGATCAACCCCGGTGCCATTCCCGAGGATTTCTCAGTGATGCCAAGGATAGAATTTGAGCAAAAAGAGGCTGCGTATGCCAAAATCTTTGAGATGGTATTTTCCACCGCAAATGCAATAGCAGAAAAAAACAGGGTGATCATAATTTTAGACGAATTCCAGGAAATAATGCAGCTAAAAAGATACCGAGGCCTAAAAAACATCCTAGACCTGTTTAGGGGAATAATACAGGAGCGCCACAAAAACGTCTCATTTGTTATATGCGGCTCTCGCGTTCATTTGTTGCGCACCATACTATCAGATGGCAGATCATCGCTTTTTTCTCACTTTGTGGAATTGTCGGTGGGCGAGATGGATGAAAAAAATTCCATTTTGCTGTTCAACGAGTATCTTGCAGCCCGCGGGTTGGGGCAAAATAGCAAAATTGCAAAAGAAGCGTTTGAGCTTGTCGGGGGGCAGCCATACTATCTGATGGTACTGGCAGAGGCATGGGAGCCAAAAAAGCAAATAGCCGATACATTCGTAGATTCGTTGACTTTGTCAGTTGGAGCACTGCGCCTGTACTCCGAATACGTGCTTGCAGAGGACGTGGCGGCTGCCCAAGGCGGTCCGATGCTCAGATCAATACTTGCAGTTCTTGCCAGATCAGAGGGCGGACTTGGCTATGCAGGTATTGCAAGATCACTTGGGGCTCAGGCCTCGGAGCTTGTTCCCTATGTCAGCGAACTTATCAAGACTGATTTGCTCATCAAGACAAAGTCCGGGTATGCGATTCGTGACAGGATAATTAGGCAGTATCTGCGGCTAAACTTGGACTAGGGCAAATTTGTGCCGTGGATTTGTTTTAATTGCAAGGGGTTTGTGGCCACCAAGACTAGCCAATGGCAAGCATCCTGTCTATTGCAAGCCTTGCCCTGTCGGCTATACCTTTTGGCACGCGGACCTCGTATTTTTCCTCAAGTAATGAAGAATACACCTTGTCAAGTGTTATCATCTTCATGTACTGGCACACTGCGGTACGCGATGCAGGAATGAAGGCTTTCTCTGGGTTTTGCTTTTGCATCCTGTACAGGATTCCGGTTTCCGTTGCCACAATAAGGTTTTGCGCGCCTGTCCTGGCAGCATGATT
>SBBK01000036.1 GCA_005240025.1 archaeon | reverse complement strand
CTCGCAGCGATTTTACCATCGCACGAACCGCATCCGGATCCGATGGCTCCCCATCAGAAAGCGTCAAAAAAATGTCCGGCTTTTTTGACCAGAGTACAGCGTACATCTTTTGATACACATCTGCCAGAGGCGTGCCACCGTTTGCTTCTATCTGTGCAAGCCTTTTCGCACAGGCGTTGTTCCACTTTGTAGCGTCCGGCTTGACGAGCCAGCAGACCACCTGTCTTTGTGTGGTGTTGAATGCATACACGGAGAACCTGATCTTCAAAAATGAAAGCACCTCGCAGAGCGCCGCCGTGATTTTTTTGTATTGCACCTGCTGGTCGCTAATGCTTGAGGAATGGTCAACCAGTATCACGATTTTTGCCTTGATTGACTTTTTAATGTCGGTCAAAAAAGGTATGTGGCCTTCGATGTATGCTTCAGCGTCAAACTCGTCCCCTGACGCGACGTGTTGTTCGCGCCAGCTGGTCTTCCAGTCCTTGAATCGTGTCTTGAGGCTTGAGATCAGGTCCAGATCATAAATCCTTGTCTCGTCGATGTTTGTAGATGCCGGAATCTGGATTCCGATTGGCTGGCTTCCGAGGCCCTTGTTTTCGTTTTTACGCGTCTCGTCTCTGAGAACCTTGAACTCATCAGCAACAGAACTGCCCAAGAGAACGTTTTTGAGATCAATTTTTCCAAAATCCTCCTCTCTGTTTTTCGCTGTCTTTTGTATTGCCTTTACCAGGTCTTCTGGCGTCGCCAACAGGCCCGGTCCCTTCCACGGAATGGAAAGGGGTATGGTTACCAGCGCATCAATATCCAAAATGCTGAGAATCTCGGGAACTTTTTTTTCAAGCCATTCTGTGTCGTATTGTTTTTCCAGCGTGTCACTTAGAACTTTTTTTGCATACTCGGATGCCTTCCTTATCCTGTCATAGTAGCTTGGCTGTATCTCGCCTTTGATGTCGCCGAACAAAAAATGCTGGTAAAACGCCTCGATAATCCTCGCCTTTCCCATGATGCTCCCGAGATTTGGCCTGTAAATCCATCCGTACGCATAATTAAAAATCATCTCCTCATCCATTCCCTGCCAAACCTTTCTGCCAAGGAGCTCGACACGCCTGGTTTCCAGCGTATTTAGGACAAACCCAAATGCGTGGTCGTTGCTCAGTATCTTCTTGCAATACTTGACGCGCATCGATTCGTACCAGATTGATGTTCTAAACTGCCTGTATCTCTCAAAATCTCCGCCAAGGTACCGCTCTGGGGAGGCAAGACTTATCTTGTTTTCCTTTATCTTTGCGCGCGTTTCCTTTTTGCCGGAAAACTCCACTGTGATCTTGTCTTTTTGCGACCAGCGTCTTGCCAAAAACGTGGCGATCTCAACTAGAGTGTCGTTTTGCAAGTGAAGCGATTGCATCAGGTACCAAACATGGACGTGATGATGTCATTTACCTTTTGATACTCGAGATTTCCCCACTGTGCATACACGTTTGCAAACACAATGTTTGCCGCCTTTTTTGCATCAAGGCCACCATCCAAAAGCCTGCCAAACGATATCGTCTCTCGAAGACTCGGAGAATAATACAACTCTTCGACTGCAGCTGCCTCGCGCAGGGTATTTGCGAGCTTGATTCCCTGCCGGAGTTTGTCGTCGTGCCCACCAAAAACATACCTCTTTACTATCGCAAGCTCGGTCTCTTCCGGAGGATACTCTAATCGAATTCTGACAGGAAACCTGCTGAGCAGCTGAGGTGGAAGCTCCTTTGTACCAACATGTGTAAGCGGGTTTATCGTCGCAACAACAAACCAGTTTTGGTGCGCTTTTATCAGCTCACCAGACGACTCTTTTAGAACAATCTGTCTTCTGTCGTCTAGTGCCTCGTCAAGTCTTAGCAGAACATCTGCTTCCGCCGCATTTATCTCATCAAGATACAGGATGCCTCCATCCTTCATTGATTTTATCAGGATCCCCTCATCAAATCCGACGGTGCCCCCTGTGAGGGTTTTTGTCCCCACAAGGTGGGATTCGCGGGTGCGAAGGCTGAAATTTATTGATTCCAGACTGGAGTTCTTTTTTGCAGCAAACTCACGTACAAGGGATGTCTTGCCAGTCCCCTTGGGGCCTATTATCAAAACAAAAAGGCCAATCTCATACGCCTTGTTTAGAATGTCTAAGGAATTGTTCCAATCAAGATATGTGGAAGTCTGTAACACAACCTTTAGCGTCTTACTTTATTAATTAATTTTCCCACTTTGCCAAATACTCGTAAGACTCACGCAGTGTTTTTTGCAGCTTTTTGCTCCATTCCTCAAACCCCTCTGGGCCCTTTGGATAATTCCTGTAGTGTTCTGTTAGAAACTTGTTCTGGTTTGTTGTGTGGCGCAGCCCGTCTGCAAGCTTTTTGTTTAGTGCACCGCGAATGATCATGCCCATCTTGCCAATCATGCTAAAGTCCGGGTGCTCACCGCGGCTGATTGCCTCGACATCAAGACTTCCCATAAAGTGCTTCATCCCATAATTGATCTGATCGTTTGTTAGCATTTGGAGCAGACGCCTAAAGACCTCAAGTCCGGCAGTCTTGTATCCATACTCCTTGATGTAGTCGACATTGTACTGCCAAAGACCCTTTTCGGTAACGTCGCCTGATTCAATTGCGTCAACTACGTTTCTACCAATAGTCGTTCCCGCAATCAGAGCAGGGCCAATGCCTCCGGCATCGAGCGGCTTTGGCATCCACGCAGAGTCACCAACCAGCATAAATCCAGCCGAAACCATACAGTCGTTTTGTCTTCGCACGGACACCTGAAAATTCCCAGTAACATTGTTTGCATCTGACGGATCGGTAGAGAGTCTTGGATTCCTGATTGCACTGTTTCTTGCAACGTACTGGTTGATAAGGCCAGTCACGTCGTCATGCCTTCCAAGTCTTTTGTTTCTTTTTTCCAAAAGCGTTTTTTCTACGCCAAGGCCAATGTTTACCTTGTTTTGGCCCTTTGGAAAGACCCACCCATATCCGCCAGGTGCTATGTCCTGATCAAGATGGATGAGGCAATAGTCTGGATCAAACTCGGTTGGATCGTCCTGGCCCTTATCAAAATACATGATGTGTCTGCCCGTGGACTCGAGATCGGTGCGGTCAATCTTTTTTTCCATTTTTGTCGTATTTTTGACCCCGTTTCGAAGCATTGATGCAACACCAGTTGCATCTATTACTACCCTGGCCGTCTTTTTGTATGGCTCGTTTGTCTTTCTGTTTATTCCCTCCACTCCAATGACCTGGGTTCCGTCGTAAAGAAGACCATTGAGGTTTATCTCAAAATCAAAGTTTATTCCGCGTTTTTGAGCCTCCCTGTACTGGCTTTGGGGGAGCTCCTGTCTGTTTAGCAAATATCCGTCACCATCAAAAGGAATCGAGGTCTCCCTGTCAGGTGAGAGCGCCATGACGCCTTTGACCCTGTGTTCTATTTCTGGCCTGCCCCACGAAACTTGGATCCTTTCTCCCATGTAATCAACTGCCTCCTTTGACACTGCGTCTCCACAAATCCAGCCGCTGACAGTCTTTTTCCCAAGAAAGATCGGAGGATTTCTGTCTATTACAAGAATCGAGAGTCTCTGCTTGGAGTAGTGTGACGCCGACTGGGCCGCAACCATCCCTGCGAGTCCCCCGCCTGCCACAACCAAATCGTAATCTGTTTTCAACTATCAAACAGCTGAAGCTACATTATTTAAAACAATCTTGAAAATTTTTGGGTCAGATCGTCGCGGCGTCGTCACAGCTGCGTTGCTCAGACTGGAGCGGCTCGTAGCTCTTCATTCCCGATTCTTTATGTCTCTAAATCATATTAACTGTGCCCTAAGACAGGATGGATGAATATGTCGCAAGGAGATCTTTTTGGTTGTAAACAGGTGTGTAAATTCGCAGCTTTATCGGATCCTCTCCACCTAACACAATTTTTCCTACTGCAAGTGCCTGCTTTGAAATTCGCAGGTGCAGGGCAGATTTGTCACATCTGTTTTGAAGGTCTCCAAGTATTGCGCTGATCTCTTCTCTTGGGAGGCCTCCAACCAGGACGCTGACAAAGACCTGGGCTTTTTTCTTTCGCAGCTTGCACGAGAGCAGAGTTATCGGGTTTTCAAAATGTCCCTCCAGCGTCTGCACCGTAAACTCCTTATCATCAACGCCAAAAATCTTGAAGGAGTCATAGATCTTTGTCAGGTCCTCGGTTGCATGAACTATGACCTGAATGTCTACTTCGAGCGGTCTTTCCATGAATTATGCTTCTAGCAGTGTAACCTGGGCTTCAGCAGTTCTGATGAGCTTTACCTTTTCGAGGCCCACATGTCTCATGCGGATCACCCGCTTTGCAGAGGCCATGATGTCGGAGTTGATCTTTCCATAACACGTTGCCTGCACAAACTGATCTATTGTCATTTCTGGTATGGTTTTCGCCATCACGTCTTTGGCAATTAGCCGCAGGGCGTGCTTTCTTGACGTGTTTAGCTTTTTGTGAGTCAGCGCAATGACTTTGATCCTAAAAAGATAGTTGTCCTTTGTCTTTACGTCCATGACAAAATTTATCTTGCTTGATCCGCGTCTGATCAGACTTCGCAAAAACTCCTTTGCATACTCGTATCTCTTGAAAATCGAGTAGGCCTTTTCGCCTTCTATCCTGCTTATCTGAAAGTAAATCTTGTACTGGTATTGCGACGGGTCACCCTTGAGTATGTCAAAAAGGGTTACCTCGATAACTCGTCCTATCGCCTTTTTCTCGTCGGTGATGGGGATGTAGGCAATCGGCGCGTTGTTGAAAGATTCCGGGGCAATAACTGTGACCCATTTTTTCTCACGCCACTTGTCCTTTACTCTTGTTCCCTTTTTTCGAGCCAATTACTAACGCCCCCTGAACCCAAAATATAATTGTACTAAATGATTCTGGCTAGATGATGCCGGAACCGATGTATTTCTGCAACGACCTGGGGACATTGATGTGCCCGTCCCTGGTCTGAAAATTTTCCATGATTGCGACAAGAGTCCTGGTGGTGGCAACAAGGGTGCTGTTTAGCGAGTGGACATATTGCGTCTGTTCGTTTGTTTTGTCGCGAAATCGAACCTTGAGCCTCCTTGCCTGAAAATCAAGGCAGTTGGAGCACGAGACAATCTCGCGGTATGCATTTTGGCCTGCCATCCAGGCTTCAAGGTCATATGTTTTTGCAGAAACCTTGCCAAGGTCACCGCTTGACAAAAGCATTACCCTGTACGGAATCCCCAACTTCTGGTAAAACTCTTCTGCTACTGCCAGCATTTTTTCATGTTCGTTAAATGATTCCTCGGGTCTTGCAAAGACATACTGCTCGACTTTGTCAAACTGGTGCACTCTAAAGATGCCTTTCTGGTCACGACCATGGGCTCCTGCCTCTTTTCTAAAACACGGGCTCACCCCTGCATATCTGAGGGGCAGATCCTTTCCCTCCAGGATTTCGTTCGAGTGCATTGCAGCAATGGCGTGCTCCGATGTTCCAATCAAAAACAGATCCTCGCCCTCTACCTTGTATATCACGTCTTGAAAATCACTCGCTATTATGGCTCCCTCCATTGCATTTTTGTTAATCATGTAGGGCGGCTGAATTAGGACATATTTTTTTTGTTCAAGAAAGTCCAGCGCAAAATTAATCAGAGCCTGGTTAAGCTTGACAAGGGAGTTCTTCAAAAAGTAAAACCTGGCTCCAGCTGCCTTTGCGGCCCGCTCCAGATCAACTAGGTCGAGTTTTTGTGATATCTCGATATGGTCTCGTACCGCAAAGTCGGCTCTTGGCATCTGGCCCCACCTTCTTATCTCTTGGTTGGCACTCTCATCTGCCCCCCTTGGCACAGATTCGTGGACGAGGTTGGGAATGGCAAACGCAAGTCTTGCATATTCAGATTCTACTCTGAGCTGCTCCGACTCCAGGACGACAAGCTCCGAAGATACTTGCTGCATTTGCGCAATTTCAGAGCCCGCATCGGATCCGGCCTTTTTCCTGGAAGCGATCTCAAGTGAGACGATGTTTTTCTTTTTTCGGAGTTCGTCTGTTTTTATGATTAGCTCGCGGCGCCTCAAATCGAGGTCGATCAGTGAATCCAGATCAAACTTGACATTTCGGTCCTGAAGCATTTTTCGTATTATTTCGGGTTTTTCTTTGATTATTTTCGGGTCCAGCATCATTCCATCACTCTTAGTGCCATCTGTACGTGCGCCAGAACCTCGTCAATCGTGGAAGTAAGTTTTTTCATGTCTCCTGTACTATGGAAACTAAAAGCAAGTGCGTTATCAAGATTTTCTATGTGGAATGAAAGGCCTGCCGGGAAATCCACATTGTCTGGCTCCAGGGCGTTTTTTATCGCATCGGCCTTTTTTTTCGAAATATTGCTAATTATTACTCTGACCTTGGTTTCCATTTACGCTATCTTCTATAAAGTCAAGAAAGCCCTCCAGCTTGTCCTTTGTTATTTTGGCGCCGGCAGCGGCATCATGGCCTCCGCCAACACCGTTGAACTTTTCTGCACCATTCCTCATCAAAACGCTAAGGCTCACATCTGCTTTACAACCAATCGACTTGCGGGATGAAAACTTGATTGTGTTCTCCTCCCCGTCTGTCCTGAGTATTACTATTTTACCAGCGTTCTTTGGCGAGCCGGCCAAAAGCGACGAAATGGTGCCCGTCATGGTCTCAGGAATCACTCCCTCGCCGTTTACCATAAGGCAGTTTGCAGTCGCCGTCATCCTCCAGCGTTCATTTGTCAAAATATTCATATATTCTCTGATCATCCTTCTGTATTCGACCAAGATTTTTTCACCCTCCTGGAGCATCTTGTTTCTGTCTCCCATGCAGACTGCGATCCCAACGCCAGATTTGCCTATTCTCCCACACGAATTCAGCATTGTTGAAAATTCGCGCCCGTCGTGCAAAAAGTTCCGCCTGTCTTCCCTTGGAAAGGTATAGGTGTATCCTATCAACTCCTCCGTGATTTGTGTGGCATTTTGTGTGCTCGCAAACCTTATTATTGCCTCAATCAGGGTTCGCTTTTCCTCCTCATCAAGGTCCGATGGAACCCGCAACCTGCCACCGTCTTTGAGGCTTATCCCTGCGGATTTGAGCAACGAAAAACACGATGCCCGATTCCATGTCAGGCCCTCAATGAAGGGCTGCGATGTAAATGCAAGGGCATCGGCAAGCGGCCTTGTCTCCCTTCCAACAAGTATCAAATCCAAGTCAAGCTTGACCAGGCCAGCATTTTTTGCCTCGTCTACAATTTCAGCGTTTTTGCCAATGAGGGACTTTTTTTCGCCTCTATCCTGTCTGTCGCCAAGTGCAGAAACAACTGCTATTGCAGAAAGATCTGTATTTTGTTTATCGAGCCGCTTTGCAGCAAGATATGCCATGCCTCCTGCACAGATGGCCGTTCCCCCGTCCATTCCAAACTTCCACGCGTTTATGACCCGCTCATTTTCTATTTCTCGCTGTGATATTTCGTGATGGTCCAAAACAAACCAGCTGGATCCAAATGCATCGTCAAATCGTTCTGCAAAACCCCCTCCAAGGTCTGTAATTATATGAAAATCACGAAAATCATGCCGCATACTGGATATGACAGAATCACTCATCTCCTTTACAGTCCTTGTTGTGACCTTTGCCCCCGCCCGGACAAGTGCCTTGGTAATTATGCTTCCCGATGTCAGACCGTCACAGTCGATGTGTGTTGTGACACAAATCTCTTTTTCAGACTTGATGCACTCTGATACCTGATCGCTAAATCTCGATAAGGATTCGTCTAGTTTGCCCATTATTCAAGTTGGGCAACCACGGACTTATATTTCCAGTTTTGTGGCAGGACTCCGATATTCTTGTAATATGTGAATATTCTGTGGACTTTGGCCTCTACCAACTCCAATGATCGGACGTTTCGCTTGTCCGAGTTGTGGGTTTTTAGGTGTCTCTGCAGATTCAGCGCCTTTTTTACAATGTTGTTCAGGTCTTCTGGGATTTCTTGCCTGATTCCGTTTTCTTCGAGAATCTTTTTTACAGACTTTCTTACAATTGGTCTTACCAACGGAACGGCGTGTTGATCGCGCAGCCTTATTCCAATCTGGCTCATGGGGATGCCGTCCTTACCATATTTTACGACGAGCTCTTCTATCTCTTTTGGAGATGACACCCAGGATGGCACTTTTTGTGCGATCGGCCTAGTGGAGTGTGACTGTCCGTGTCGGTGAGTGTGTACTCGTCCCATGGTTGCGCCACTTCTGGAACAAACATAAACGTTACCCCGCCAAATTCTCAAAACTGGCTTATTAGAAAAAAGTTAAATAGAATTGATAGCCCCCAAGAAAACAGGTAAACACTATGAATAAGACACTATTTGGTGTATCCATTCTTGCCTTGGGCCTGATTTCCTTTGGTCTGATGACCGAACAGGCCTTTGCCCAGTACATGGGTAATATCGAAGAACGAGGCAAGACTGGCCAAAATACGCTCGAAGAGACACTAGAACTCGCAAAAAGGAAAATAGAGGCTGCTGAGGAAAACCCATCAACCGGCTCAGGCACTCCATACCTTGACGCAGGTGGTGTCCTGGGAGCATCTGCAATCGCTGGCGCAATCTTTGGAGG
>SBBK01000198.1 GCA_005240025.1 archaeon | reverse complement strand
CTTTCTTTTTTCATAATGATTGGATTCAAGTATAGGATTTCTGCGATTCTCTTTTTCATTGCATTTTCATACATGTTTTTATCGGAGCAGGCAAGATATCTTAATCATTTTTACCTGATCTCACTTGTCAGTTTTGTGCTGATATTCATTCCTGCACACAAGGCATTTTCAATAGACTCTTGGCGTAACAAAAAAATGCAAACTGACTTTGTTCCAGCCTGGCCGCTCTGGCTTTTACGAATCCAAATCGGCGTTCCGTATTTCTTTGGTGGAATTGCAAAGATTGACGAAGACTGGCAGGCTGGCAACCCTTTGGGGCTCTGGCTAGCCGAAAGATCAGATACATTCCCGCTTCTTGGGCAGCTTTTTTTGGAAGAATGGCTTGTTTTCATTTTTGCATGGAGCGCACTCTTAATTGATTTGCTTGCAGTACCGTTTTTGCTTTGGCGCCGCTCAAGAATTTTTGCATACGGGATACTTGTGGTGTTTCATGTTTTGAATTCACAACTGTTCTCAATAGGAATATTTCCGTGGTTTATGATATTTGCAACCCTGATTTTCTTTGATCCAAGCTGGCCTAGGGTCTTTAGGAAACTCAAAGGCGCAAAGACCACACAGGCCAAGCTCCCGCCTTTGTCAAAAAACCAAAAAATCATTCTATCACTAGTCTTGATTTTTATTATATTCAATGTGGCGGTTCCCCTAAGGCACCATGCCTATCCTGGAAACGTAAGCTGGACTGAGGAAGGCCACAACTTTTCCTGGCACATGAAGCTTCGTGATAAAGAAACTGCATACATTGAATTTTTTGCAACGGATCCTAAAACTGGCCGAAGCTGGTCAGTTGATCACACTCAGGATCTGACAGAAAGACAGGCGCAAAAAATGTCAACGCGGCCGGACATGATACTGCAATATGCACATTTCCTGGCAGAAAAATTCAAAAAAGAAGGGTATGCCGACATTGAGATAAGGGCCGAAGTGTTTACATCACTAAATGAAAGAACGCCGCAAAGATTGATAGACAACACAGTAAATCTTGCTGCTCAGCCTGTGACCATTTTACCAAAGCCATGGATAATGCCACTTGAAAAAGCCGGCTGATTTTGATTTGTGTGACTTGCAAACTATGATCGGAATGCTGTCGCAAATCAGACTCCAGGTACAGAATTCAATTTCTGGAAAGCCAATAGAGGGATTTGGACCCTCGACCCTCTGATTACAAGTCAGATGCTCTGCCAGGCTGAGCTATATTGGCACGAATTTGTAAGAAAATTATGGCGTTTAAAATGTTATGAGGCGCTGCCAAATTGTCATTGGCGTTGTGACTTCCAATCCAAAATGCTGCCAGAACCGAGCCCGTTGAAGCCTTTAATAATAATGCAAAATCAAGTCCAGTAAATGAAATACATCCCACCAAAAAAGCTCAAAGTGATCATGGCATTGTTTTTTGGCACCGGGATCATGGGAATAATAGTGGGACTGCAGGAACACATTTTTTTCATAACTCTTTTTGGTACCATCAACCTGTGTCTTGGAGGACTATTTGGGTACCGGCTGTTGACACAGCAAAAACCTTCCACCGAAAAGCGAAAAAGGTAACAAATGCAAAACTAAACACGACAGGTCAGTTAAATAGTGACCTCTGGCATAATTTGGTTAATGCAAGAAAACCAACCAGCACCAGACTTTGAGCTTCAGGCAAGTGACGGGAGCACCATCAAACTATCATCGTTTAGGAATAACAAAAATGTAGCCCTCTGCTTTTACCAAAAAAACCACCTCTTCATGTGTCCCTCAAAAAAGGTCTTCAAGATGGCACAAAGTGTCGTTTCGGCATATCCTGATATTCTCAAGACAGGTTCTGCTCTCTGCTATTTCTGTAGACACCATAGAAGATCAAAAAAAGTTTGTATCGGAATACAAAATCCCATACCTGCACCTAAGTGACACAAAAAAAGACGTCTGTAGAACCTATGCTGGATTGAATGTGGCAGGCCTTGCCAGGCGCACCACCTTGATTGTGGACAAAAAAGGTATCATTCGCAAAATCTTCCGGGATTTTGATGTGGAAAAACATGGGCAGCAAATAGCTCAGTTTCTAGCCGAACTCCAATAATCAAAACTATAAATAATTAGAATAGTCTCACAAAAAACAATTTGCTTGATCTGGTGGCAAAAAAATTATTCTTAACAAAAGGAAAAGGTGTTCACGAGGATCGTCTGACGAGCTTCGAGTACGCGTTAAGGGACGCGGGAATAGCGGGCACAAACATTGTCCTGATATCGAGCATTTTTCCACCGGGCGCAAAACTTGTTTCTCGTTCGGAAGGCCTCAAGCTAATAAAGCCAGGCCAGGTGCTTTTTACAATTTATTCCAGAAACCAGACAAACGAGCCACACAGACTCATTTCTGCGTCTGTTGGGGTTGCCCAGCCCTCTGACTCAAAGCGTTACGGCTATCTTTCCGAGTACGAAGCCTATGGGCAAAACGAAAAACAGGCAGGGGACTATGCGGAAGACATTGCGGCACAAATGCTTGCGTCATCACTTGGTATCAAATTCGAGATTGACAAAAGCTGGGACGAAAAAAGAAACCAGTGGAAGATCTCAGGCCAAATATACAAGTCAATGAACGTTACGCAAACTGCGGTCGGTGACACAAAGGGCCGCTGGACCACCGTCTTTGCGGCAGCGGTCTTGGTACTCTAGCCTTTTTTTCTTATTCCTTTTAGGTAAAACGCAGCAACACCAGCCGCGGCTGCGCCAATCCCAACCAGGATGTAAACGTCAAATTTTGGTTGTGCGACTTTTTTTTCGCCTATTCTGATGGTCAAGTCCTGGGAAGATGCAGATGTCCTTTCACCGAACAGATACATTGCCTCAATTTTTTTGCCGGACTCGGAATCAAAGAACCATCCGTCCTCTGCAAGGTCTGAGGGGACTCGCTGTCCGTTTTTGACTGTCGGCTCTACTGTCTTTGTGACATGGGCCTTTGTCGCATTATCTGCGGGCAAAATCACGACATGAATGAGCGAGTTGAGAGGAAAGAATCCGACTGAAAAATACTGGGATTTTTTTATCTGGTCTACTTTGAGGAATTCCAGTGGATTTATCTCATATAGCTCGCTTGCAATGCGGGGATATTTCTCTGAGACCTTTATCTGCATTAGGGAGCCCTGCGGTTTTGGCAAAATCGTAAAACTCATCCTAGAGTTTTCGTCTTTTGACAACTCCTGTGCAACATCATAAAACCCGCCCATTCCGCGAATCTGCCTTGGAATCAAAATCCCAGATATCTTGTTGAACATAAAATCAGTATTCTGCACAGGTGCAGTGTATACGGCGGAAACCGTTCCAGCGCCGGAAATCTCGCCTGTTGTTTCAAGGGCCTTGTTTGCCTCATCGCTATAATGAATAAACACGGAATGGAACTGGGCCTTTAGACCAAAAGCAGAGTTGATGTCATCGATAAGTGTGTCGCCTATCGCCCTTGCCTTTTGCTGTGCAGCCTTTATGCCTCCTTCCCCCTCGATGCGCTTTGTGTTTATCAGTATGCAAAGCTGCTCTTGCACTCCGAGGACGCACTGATCCTCGTTTGTAATTATTACTGCCGTAATGTTGGCATTGTTGCGAATCCTGGCGTCCAACCCTGGCGGAACCTGGAATTCCTGAATACTGGTGGTCTGCAACGACACCGATGCGGTAACATTATTTGATAGTCTCTGGTCAACTATCACACTTGCCAACTCGTGGTACGTTGCAAGGCGGGGTTCTTCGGCAAAGGCAACTGCCAAACCCACAAACAAAAACACAATGAAAATCTGGTACACAGACTGCTCAATTTTCTTTTTTCCAAATTAAGGTTACGACAAATTCAGCCTGATGGCAAAATCAAAGGTTTAAATTCTATGAAAATTCTGTTATCAATGACATCGAATTCAAACCGATCGGGGAACAAATGACTGGCAGCCCGTGCGTAAAGGCTGCCAGCCCCATTTAACTTAACGAAATTAGCTCCTTTACCTGTCCTTTGATGTGGTCAAATCCGTCCTGCCAGAACTTCTTTGAGGAGATGTCGATTCCATGCTCGCCGAGCAAGTCTTCGGGCTTTTTTGAGCCGCCGGCAGCCAGGATCTCCGTGTATGTTCTTGCAAAGCCGGCGCCCTCTTTTTTGTACCGCTGGAAAAGCGACAGAGACAGCAAATTTCCAAAGGAATATGCATAGCAGTAAAAAGGCGTGTGGACGAAATGCGGGATGCAGCTCCATTCTATTGCAAAATCATTTGATAATTCTATTGAACTGGCAAACTGGGCCTTGAGGTTTGCAAAATATGTCTCTGAAATCTTGTCAACGGTGGTGCCGTCAGCAATTTGTTTGTGGGCGTCAATTTCAAAAATTGTAAAAAACGCCTGCCGCATTATGGTGGCATAGAGGTCATCGATTTTCTCTGACAAGACGAGCTGTTTTTCGTCATGGCTCATCTTGTCTGATATTCTGTTGTACAGCAATAATTCAGAAAAAGTGGATGCGGTTTCTGCCAGTGGGAGGGATGCCTCTGATACCAGAATGGACTGTCCTGAGGCTGCTTGGCTGTGAATGGCGTGGCCAATCTCATGTGCTAGTGTAAAGAGATCACGGGACTTGGCAGTATAGTTTATCAAAACATATGGGGTTATCTTGGGGGTGACGGTGCTGCAAAATGCTCCGTCTCTTTTACCTTTTCTTATCTCGGAATCTATGTGCTTCTCTGAAAAGATCTTTCTTGCGTGATCCGATAGCTGGGGGCTAAATTCTCTGAGCGATTCTAGGACAAGATTCACTGCCTTCTGATACGGGTAGGTCTTCTCCTTGAGGCGTCTTGCATTTGGGGCATACAGGTCATAGCGGCGCAGTTTTTTCAATCCTAGGATTTTTGCCTTGTAGGAGAAAAACTCGTAAAACACACCTGCATTTTCCCTGCAGACATCAAGCAGACTTGATACAGTTTTGTCGTCTGTGTCGTTTGCTATGTTTCTTATTGATATTGGCGATGTGTATTTCCTTATCTGGACACCTTCGTCCTTCCAGTTCAGCACGAGGTTCTGGTATATTTCACCGAGCACACCGCGGTTGTCATTGTATTTTGTCAGCAATGTTTTGTAGGCAGTCTCTCGCATCCTTGCATTAGTGCTTCGGACCAGCACAGTGAGCTCCTCACGGGTAAGTTTTTTCTTTTTTCCGCCAACCGATATGGTATATTCGAATGCGTTTGTAATCTTGTCATATATCTTGACCAGCGCTGTTGGGCCTGTTACATCAAGCGTATTGATTATCTTTTCTTCGGGTTCTGATAGGGAATATTTTGCCAAAAGGCGTTTGTGTCTTAGGTATTCCACAAGGTTGCCGGCATCGTTCATTAGTCGCTGGGCGTTTTTGTCGTCTACTTTGAGCTTCCACCACAAATCAAAAAACAGCATCCTGTTTGAAATTTCGGAACCAAGCCTTGACATCTTTGTGAGGAGTGACGTTGCCTCATCTGACTGTGTGTCTGCTGCATACAGGAGCGACGCGTAACCTGAGATCTTGCTTAATTTTTCCACAATTTTTTCTACTTCTCCAATGATTTTGAAAAACTCCCCGGAGGGAATGCCTGGATCAAGTGATTCTTTGATGGCTTCGAATTTTTTCACCATGTCTTCTATTCTGGTGATCTGTCTAGCAAAACTCGGACTCTTGTGATCGGCAAGCTCCGAGAGGTTCCATTTCTGACCGTACATGATTTTGCATCATTCCTACCTCTATTTGATTATTTTAACGCCTAAATAGCGTCCAGTATTCACAGAAACTGGACCGATTGTCTAGTTGGTTAGGATGACGCACTCACACTGCGTAAGGATTAATCATCCCGCAAGGGTCATGGGTTCGAATCCCATTCGGTCCACTTACATTATTCAATGAAACGCCCACTTTTTATCGCATAATTGCGTAACTTAAGCGTTGGACAAGCCTCACCCAAACGACAAGACATCGGGTTTACTCAAGGACAAGGAAGTCCTAAGATGGTACAACAACATCAAGCGAGGAAGCAAGATTACTGCAGACGAGTACCTCAAAGTGCTCAGATACCAGGAACATTCCTAAACTTGTCTGGTGTTGGAAGTGGTGTTAAATATGGGTCAATCTATGATTCCGGCTCTACAACTGCTAGGGTAAACATCAGTACAGTCACCGGTGATAGTGGTGCCCCACTTTACAAACCACTAACCATGGAAATGCTGACTTGTATGGCGAAGTAACACTACAGAGTGGAAGCCTGACCATCTACGAGCCCTGGCATCACATCAAAAGCGACTTGGGATTCGATTCCTGTCATGTATGGTCCTCAAGCCCCAAAATCCAAGAAATCTATGAATCTCAAT
>SBBK01000140.1 GCA_005240025.1 archaeon | reverse complement strand
ATACATTTGCAATGACATGATCAATGCCGATTTGGTTTGCCACTGTTGTTGCAGTTTGCAAGTTGTCACCGCTCAGCATCACCGTCTTGATTCCAATCTGTTTTAGCTTTGTTATGGTTTCCCTGGCTGTTGGCTTTGGTACATCAAGTAATCCAATTATTCCGATGACTACATTGTCTAGTGCAACAATGACGGTTGTCTTTCCTTGATCATTAATTCCTGAGGATATACTTCTTATTGGTGTGATATCTATTCCTTTTTCTGCGACAAAGTCCAGCTTTCCTGCCACGACCACACTGTTGTTATATCTTGCCTCAATTCCCCTGCCGGGAGATGCGACAAAATCAGTGACATTGCCCAGCTTCAGATTGGACTGCATGGCATGTTCCACGATTGCCTTTGCAAGTGGATGCTCCGAGTTTGCCTCAATTGTTGCAGCAATTTGCAGTACATGATCTTTTGCAGAGTTTAGTGGAAAGACGTCTGTTACTTGTGGCTTACCTTCTGTTAGTGTACCCGTTTTGTCAAACACCATGATTCGAATTTTACTTAGGGCTTCAAGTGCTTCGCCATTTTTGAATATCACACCATTTTGTGCACCTTTACTCATACCGACCATTACTGCGGTCGGAGTTGCAAGGCCCAAAGCGCACGGACACGCAACTACCAAGATTGCAACTGCTGGAATTAGCGATGCCGCAAGATGATGCTCGCCGTCTGGAACCAGATACCAACCAAAAAATGTGCCAGCAGCAGCTGCAATTACAAAAAATGCAAAGTATCCCGCTATTCTGTCTACCAGTTTTTGCATTGGGGGCTTTTTTCCCATCGCATCCTCTACTAGCTTGACAATTTGAGACAGTACTGTGTCTCTCCCCACCTTGTCTGCTTTGATCAGCAGCATTCCTTCTTTGTTTATGGTTGCACCCATTACTTGGTCTCCTGCACATTTGCCAACAGGCATGGACTCACCTGTTATCATGGATTGATCCACACTGGAGCTTCCTTCTATCACTATACTGTCTACTGGGATCTTTTGGCCTGGCCTCACCACAATGATGTCGCCTTGCTTTATGTGATCCACCGGGATCTCGATTTCTTGCCCGTCTTGCCTTACTGTGGCAGTCTTGGGGCTCAGCTCCAGCATTTTTTTAATCAATGAAGAGGTCTTGCCCTTTGTCTTGTTCTCAAGATACTTGCCAAGGACGATAAATGTGACTACCAGAGCAGATGCGTCATAGTAGATGTTGTGCCAGACAGGTGCTGGGAGTGTATTGTATGCACTAAACAGATACGCAGCAGTTGTGCCAAGTACTACGAGTGTATCCATGTTTGCGGATCTTAATTTTGCAATTCTGTATGCGCCGGTATAGAATCTGCCCCCCGCCAAAAACTGAACTATGGTGGCGCATCCAAACATGACATATGCAGCAATATTTGTTCCGGCAAAGGGCACAAATGAAAGATACTCAGGATAGCCGAGGACCATTACCGGTATTGTAAATCCGAGCCCCAGTAAGAACAATTTTTTTAGTTTTCTTGCCTCCATTTCCTCGGCAGACTCGGAAAGGCTTTCGCTTTGTATTTGGTAGCCGTTTTTTGTGATTAGCTGACGGATATCAGCCAGTGATACTAACGCCGGATTGTATTCTATTTGGATCTGACCATTGCCATAGTTTGCCGATACATCTTTTATTGCTTCGACCTGCCGCAGTTTTTTTTCAAGGGTGGCAGCATCAGCAGAGTCAGTCATTCCGGAGATCTTTAGATCCAGCTTCTCAGAAATTACAAGATAGCCTGCATCTTGCACTGCTTTTGAAATTTTTGCCAGATCAACTACAGATGGATCAAACTCCAGGAACGCCTTTTGTGTGGCCAGATTTACATCGCATTTTTTTACACCGTCAAGTTTTGATACATGGCGCTGAATTGAGTTAACACAGCCGGCGCAGTGCATTCCTCCAATTTTGATTGCCGTCTGTTTTTGTTCCATGTCTTATTTTTGGAATAAAACATAGTTAAACAGGATACTTTACAATTGTAAAGTTCATTAAATGCCTGCTACCAATCATGTTGTTGCCATTCAGACTTGATGACACTGATGTAGCAATTTTGGAATCGCTTAGCAAGGACGGACGCAAGTCGTTTAGGCAGATTTCACGAGAAATAAAGATCAGCACGCCCACAGTAAAATCAAGATATGACAGACTTGTGAGTATTGGTTTGATAAAGGCTGTCTTGCCGGTAATTGATCTTGGCAAGCTTGAAAACAAAACAGGACAAAAACTTGATCACATAAGAACAAACACAATAAGAAATCATGGCGTCAAGATAACAAAAGAGATGCTAATTCATCTAAAATGCGATTATTGTGATGGTCCGGTTCACGGAAAACCAAGCATGCTCAGGTTTGGTGGCTTTGAGCGATTTTTTTGTTGTACCTCTTGCAGGGGCCTTTACAGAGAAAAATACAAAGGGAGAATCGAGTCATTGTCACAAAAACAGTAAAAACATTATTCAGGACGGTTCTGTTGCATTAATGTGGGCAAAACAGCTGAGCGTGTTTACTAGATCAAAATTATGCTTGTTAACTCTGAATTTCGAAATTAGTCGACAAAGCAAAACAAGGTAATCATTATTTATGACGGAGAAAACACAGTATGGAAACAGTTCAGGTCTATCACGTTAAAGTCATTGAGCACCCCGAAGGCTTGCAGGACAGTGTCTTGAGCTTCCTTGGGCGATCAGTGAAGGAAAGACATTAGATGAACTAAAAGCCAGCATGATCGAAGCCATTGAGCTGGTTTTAGAGGAAATCAGCGAGTCTTCCAAATCAGGAACAATTGCTGTCGAAATTTCACGAAAATAGACCATGAGTCTTTACAACCATGATTGGCGCAAAGTAATAAAAATTCTAAATAAATTTGGCTTTGAAGTAACAAGACAATGAGGTAGTCACTTGATTTTGAAAAAGGATGGAAAGATAATTTCCGTACCGCGACATTCCCCGCTTGCAATGCCTGCGTTGAGAAGTATTCTTGCTCAATCTGGAATTTCAGAAGACTTTGTAAGATTCCTGTAGATTTTTTCTGACCCCGTCTGCCTATCCAGATTCCGAATCAGCAGAAATGCCGGACCCGGCTTTCTGGTGTGAGAGCGGTTTCCTTTTTGGAGGAAAAAAATTACCTGCAATACAAACACGAAAAATTCCTACAAATGGAACTTCCATCAAAACACGGAATTCAATTCTCTGATGGTAAAATGCATGAATGTGATGCCATGCTTCAAGCAATAGAATTTTTGGCAAATCATGAAGAATTCGCAATTCAAAAAATGGGTGGCTGCTTTACTGTGGAGATAAACGGTGCTTTAGGCTGGTTTATCCCGAAGACTTGGTTCCGCAATTTGCCATCGTCCGCTCTACCGCTGGAAATCTTGCAGGACACATATCAGCTTGCATTTGCAAGTTCCACAAGAACCGACTCTGACTGCCACCCAAGATTGAGCAGCATCCCCAGCAAACATTATACATTATCAAGGAGGATTAACTCCATGAAGGTTTTCAACGGAAAGCAGGCTGCCCAAGACTACATGTCGTCCCACACACTTGCATTTTCTACACCTGAGCTTACGCTTATGCGCTATTCGTTTTGGCTTGCAGACATGATCCCCGACCCAAAAGACAAGTCAAACACCATACCAAGGATGATGTCATATGTCGAGGAAAGAGACTTTGCACCAGTCGAGATAATCGATGAGGAACACTACGAACCGACAGGTGCGGTAAGAAACACCGGCATGTATGGAAACGTCAACAAGGTAACAGATTCTAACGTAAAGTTTTGCTCAGAGTGCGGCGCACGGCTTTCAGTTGCAGCAAAATTTTGTACCGAGTGCGGAACTACACAAGATTAGAGTTTCGTACCGCATTTAGTGCAAAACTTGGCACCGGCCCTTATCTCAGAACCACAGCTCCTGCAGGTGTTTTTTGTTCGTGGCATCATGGCAGGATCAGGTGCAGGAAGGGTGCCAGGAGAGCTAAAAGCATCTCTTGCAGATACCACAGAAGGCGGCATGCCAGGTGTCTGCGCCGGCATTACGGGAACTCTTCCAGACATTCCCATGCCAGGTCCAATGCCTGGCATCAGTCCAGGTGACTGAGTCATCCCAAGATTGCCTTTGCCTGCTCTGTCTAGCGCCTTTTTCATCTCAAAGATCACCTTGATTGCCAAAAACTCTAGTGCCGAATATGCAACGATGTAGTCGCCCATTTTTTCAAAGAATTCTTTGTCTGATAGCTTGCCCTGCTTGTACATGGTGTTTGCATCCAGAAACGATTCATAGTATCCTTGCGAGTCCTTGAACAGGTTGTCCAGCTTTTCAGCTAGAAGATTCAGGGTGTCTACTTCGCCTAAAGACATGAAAAGAATTGAAGAATCCACTATAACTATTTTGGCTTTAAAAAGGGATTTAGGATTTTGATAGTGCTCTTTCAATCATGTTTTTGTAGGACTCCTTTGATGCCGCACCTACCTGTTGTGCTATTACCTGGCCCTTGTGAATTAGCATCAGAGTTGGGATTGAAAAGATGTTGTACTTTGCCGCAAGTTCATTTGCCTCATCAACGTTTACCTTGACAAAGCTTACCTTGCCGTCATAGTCTTTTGCCAGTTCTTCTACTACCGGCCCTACCATCCTGCATGGTCCGCACCATTCTGCCCAAAAGTCCACAAATACTGGGTTTGATGAATCTATGACCTTGGCTTGCCATTCTCTTGCGTTTGAAATATGATCCAGTGCCATTTTGTATCAAGATTCGTCCAAACATGGACACATAAATGCGTTAAGGCCATTTTCCAAGAATGCAACATACTTAAATGGAGATTGGCCAAAGTTCAGTCGATGAGTTCAGAGTTACGTCTGAAAAAGCTGCGGGGGTCAGGCGGCTATGTGATGGCACAGATATCTGACGACCAGCAAAGAAAGGGAAACTTGGGGGGCCCGGATCTGTTTTTGGCACCGATGGGAAGACTAGACACTGAGCGGATTTCAAAATATTACTGTAACACCTGCGAAAAAGACTATGAAGGCAGCCCCAAGATCGAATACGAAAATCCAAACGAAGAGGTTGCCCAGAACCTGATTTTGCAAGAACGCGGCCAGTACGTGTGTACAATTTGTGGTTCCACAATAGCAGAGTACAGAGAGTTTCAAAAACAGAACCAGCAGGCAGAGATAGGACTGGCAAAACCAACAGCATCGTTTGAGCAGCCCAGCCCCCAAACGATCATGCCTGCCTCAGAACCTGCTCCAACACAGTCTGCAGTTGAATCGTTTAGCTCCATTACTGGAATGCCGGTATATGACTCAAATGCAAAAAGGGTCGGTGTTGCAAAGCAGGTTGGAGTAGATTCTGCACACAAAGTCGTATTAATTGTGACGAAAAACGACGGCCAAGACCAGTCAGTAGAGTGGTCTAGAATAAAAAAGATCGGAGAGATAATACTCTTAGGAGATACACAGGCCACAATATGCCCCAGGTGCAATTTTGAAAACAAGCAGGGCTCCAAGTTTTGTGAAACCTGTGGAAACAAGCTGTAACATGAAAAGATCCACCACAAAAAACATCGTAAAGGACATCATTATTGTGGCAGTAGGCGTTGCCGCAATATGGATTGGTCTCCAGATAATTTTTGGAACCCAAAACCCGTTTTATGTTGTGTCGAGTGGAAGCATGGTCCCGGTATTGGAGATATACGATGTGCTTGTGGTAAACGGAAACATACCGTTTGAGGATATCCAGGTAGGCGACATCATAGTGTTCAATAGGCCAAACGGCCACGACAGGGTCATAGTGCATCGCGTTGAGGCAATATTAGATGACGACCCAAGAACAATTAGGACTAGGGGAGACGCAAATCCAGTATCAATTCCCGGTACGGACTATCCCATCACAGAAGAAGAATATATCGGCAAAGTTGCCCACGTGATTCAGCAAATTGGTTATGTGACAAGAATTCTCACTCCTCCAATCAACTACATCATAATAGCAGTGATTGTTGGGATAATGATAGTAAAACAATACTCAAAGAGCAAAAAAGACAAGCCAAAATTCGAGACTGTGCCTGCCGAGTCTACTGTAAAGGAGGAATTTGCCAAGACTCCGGATTTTGAATATAGTGATTCCAAGTTTGATTTAGATAAAAAACCCGATGATGAAAAGAAGGATCACCCATCGTAAACGAAATTGAGAGCCATTGCAGTATTTTTAGCATTTCGTCTACCGATACAATTCTAATCTTTCGAAAATTTGAGGTTCTTTAGATCTTTATCGCCAGAAACCATGGTCCATCACCATATGTGCAGTATTGATTATGAGATTGTCATCAGGACCATTATTTATGACTATATAATTCGATGTGACCCGGATATTTTCTCCTGTTTGCATTAGTGCAGACATTATTTTGATAATGTCATCATCGATCATTTTTAATTTGTCTTTGAAGAACCTCAGAAAGTTTATCCAAAATTCCCCCAGACATCAACATTTGATATATACCATCAATTCCTTTTTGGGACAACTTTCTGGATTTTCTATCACAAACTATTGCATTCACTAAAACGCTGGTATCAAGAACGAGCCTCAACACATGGTTAGGTTTTCGGTTTTTTGTGTTTCAACCTTCGGTATGATTTGATCATTGCAGATATATCGCTCTTTCCTAGTTTCAAACTTTTCTTGCTGATACTCTGAAAAATACCGCCCCATTCTTTTTTGATGTCAAACACATCTAACTCCTCATTACAATGTGGTTGTTTATGACAAACACGATTAATTTGGTTTTAGGTTTTATGCCAAGGTGTTTACTAAGCTTCTGCGGTATAACCGTTCCTTTTCGCTCACTGTTGTGATCTCTGGCTGTTCTAACAGTAACACCAGTAAGACCATTTTACTTTCTTGCTATTTGTAGTCATCGTATTCTCAAACATCTCATTGTCTAAAACTCAAATGCAAGTTATTTTTTCGAAATTATTTT
>SBBK01000201.1 GCA_005240025.1 archaeon | reverse complement strand
GTGATCAGCAAGGACCAGTGATACAAGTGAATCCACTACGGGCGGCGCTCTTGGAACGACGCAGGGGTCGTGTCTTCCGTGAACCTGGAGTGTTGCGGGTTTTTTCGTTCTGATGTCTATGGTACTCTGTTTTTTTGCTATGGATGATGCTGGCTTGAATGCAATCCTCATGACTATCGGCATTCCATTTGAGATCCCGCCCAGTATCCCGCCTGAATTGTTTGTCTTTGTTAGTATTTTGCCCCCCCTGATGACATAGGGGTCATTGTTTTGCGAACCAAGCAGTTCCGAGCCTCCAAATCCAGAACCAAACTCGACTCCCTTTACAGAGGGAATTGAATAGATCGCCTTACTGATGTCCGATTCCAGGGAGCTAAAGACTGGCTCACCTAGCCCCACGGGCACGTTTACAGTGTAAGACTCGATAATGCCACCAAGGGAGTCGCCGCTTTTTCTCGTAGCCAGAATTGTTGCCCGCATCTTCTGTGCTGTTTTCTGGTCAGGACACCTGACCTCGTTTTCATAAATTTTGTTTTTCATCTTTAGCTGAAATTTTTCTTTCATTGCGATTTTGCCGATTTTAATTGTATAGGAGTTTGTCTCAATCCCGAGTGTTACCTTTAGAAGCTTTCTTGCAATTGCACCACCCATCACGTGTGTGGCAGTAAGTCTCCCGGAAAACCTGCCCCCTCCACGGTAGTCATTTAATCCATTGTACTTTACTAGGGCCGGGTAATCCGAGTGTCCGGGCCTCATCTTTGTGGCAAGCTCGTCATATGCTTTAGAGTCTTGATCCTCGTTCCAGATCACCATCGCAATCGGTGCTCCGGTGGTGTGGCCGCGAAAAACCCCTGAAATTATCTCGACCCGATCTGACTCTTTTCGTTGTGTAGATACCAGCGACTGGCCGGGCCTCCTGTAATCAAGCATTTTTTGTATGTCTTTTTCTTCTATCTCGAGTCCTGCCGGACATCCGTCAAGTACTGCCCCTACACATTTTCCATGACTTTCACCAAAACTGGTCAAAACCAATCTTTGACCAATAGAGCTTCCGGACATCAAATTAAAACCATGATTTGACGCATATAACCCTTGATTGGCAATATGCCGGTGTCACAGAATCACTTCATTCGAGTTTGATTATTGCGCCTACCCTGTCCATGTCGGAAACAAAGCCTGGATAGGAAACGTCTACCGAGCCGGCATCTGAAACGGTACAATCACCGACATACATCGCCGCAATACAAAACGCCATGAACAGCCTGTGATCTCCTTCCGAATTAAGCGCCGCACCCTTTGGCTCCTTTGGGGGGCTTAGGATTAGCCCGTCTTCTTTTTCCTTTACACCAACGCCCATCTTTTGCAGCTCACGCGCAAGAATTGCAATCCTGTCTGTCTCTTTGAATCTGGCGTGTCGTACGTTGTACAGTTCTATTGGAAAGGCGGACTTGAGTGCAAGAATGGCCAGAGGCGGCAAAAGATCCGGTGTATTTGAAAGATCAAACTTTCCCCCAAGCAACCTGTCAGGTGCCTTTACCTTGATGGCATTGTTGTTCAATGAGACATCGACTCCAAGCTTTCCCAGTATGTCTATTATTGCTTCATCACCCTGTGTCAAATCGCTAAGCGAAACCTTGACTGTTAGGTTGCGGCCAACGAGCGTAGCTGCAGAAAGCAACAACGCCACACTCGAAAAATCTGACGGAACGGTAAGCGTCGCGTGCATGTACTGCTGTGGCTCGATTTTGTATTTTTTGTATTGTGTCAACACCTGTACGTCAACTCCAAACTTTTTCATTGTCGAAATCGTAGCGTCGAGATATGGTTTTGAAACGAGGTCTGAGCTGATGTTGAGCGTCATCCCCTTTTCTGTCAGTGGTGCAGCAATCAAAAGTGCAGAGACGAATTGACTCGAAACGTTTCCAGGAATCGTTACGTCACCGCCACGCATTTTGCCGGTCACTGTGAGTGGTGGCCTGCCATCATTTGAGGAGCATTTGGCCCCAAGTGCCTCAAGTGCATCCAAAAGTGGCTTCATGGGTCTTTTTTTTAGGCTTTCATCGCCGGTCAGAACTGTCTTGCCATTCCGTAATGCGGCAATTGCGGCAGCTATCCTGATGGTCGTGCCGGAATTTGACGCATCTACCTCAAGATCCCCGTCTTCAAATTTGTCAATTCCCTTTACTTTGATGTTGTTTGCTGCCTGCTGAACCTCGGCTCCAAAGCGCTGGCAAATTTCAATTGTTGCGTTTGTGTCTCTGGAGAGTAGCACGTTTTTGATTAGGCTTTTTCCGTTGACGAGGGATGCCAAAAAAATCGCTCTGTGTGTGTAACTTTTGTTCGGTGGACACAAAATCGTCCCACTGAGTTTCGATTGCCCGACTCTACAGTTCATGTACATCAGCCCTTTTGTTGTTTATTTCCGCTGTAATTGTTTTTCCATCTAGCCCTGCAAACACCTTCACTAGGTTTTGCATTCTGTCTTTTTTTGCTACTGCCGCTATGGCGGGGCCATTTCCAGACACTGATGCCCCGAGGGCCCCCTCCTCCACCAGGCGCAAAACTATCTTTGGATCTGAGTTCAAAACATGTGATGTGGCAAGGCCATTTAGTATCATGGCATTCCAGTAACTGCCGTCTTTGGCAAAACCCCATGCCCGCTCGAACACGTCCTTTAATGTCTTCAATTGTCTGACGTCTCCGCGCTTACGCGACTTTGGCACGAAAATCACCGCAACCAGGTTTGTCGGCGTTTTTTCCATCCTTATAATCCTGCGGGTGTAGTTGTCGGTAACTACAGTTCCGCCAAAATAGCAGCCACATGCATCATCATAGGCGCCGGTAATGCTTACCTTTGTGGCAATGGATGCATCGACCCCAGCAGCCAGGACCTGCCTGTCGGTAAACCCCGACCTGAACAATTTATGACATGCCAACGACACAACGGACGAAATGGCGCTTGAGCTCTTCAGGCCGTAGCCGGTTGGAATTTCGGATTTGAGTAAAATTTCAATTTTGTTTTTCGCAAGATCGTGTTTTGGAACTGCCGTCTCCACTACCTTGTTTACAAGCTTTGAACTGATGCTTTTACTGTCTGACTCTAGAAATATTCCGCTTCCGGCAGTACTCCTCACCGTTGCTTCCACCTTTGATGATATGCCAAGTGTGGCCCCCTTGCCCGTAGCTATGGCGTTGACAATCGATATTGCGCCATGTACAGTTGCCCTGACAGACATCAAAAACCACCAAGTAAAACCTTTTTCATAGCGTCATATGGTGCCTTGAGATTGTGCCATATCTCAAAAGCAAGTGCTGCTTGTCCCAAAAGCATCTCATATCCATATATTACAGTGGCAGAATTTTTCTTGCTCCTGGCAATAAGATCAGTATTCATGGGCATGTATACTATGTCATAGACGACATTCTGTGAGCCAATCGTTTTGGTAGGAATTGGGCTTGGTTCGCCTCCGAGTCCGATGGTTGTGGCATTGACAATGAACCTGTACTGTCCAGCGCTTTGGGCAGCATCTAAGGGAATGACATCGACCTGCAGTCCTAAACCTGATGCGAATCTGGCCAGCTCATGGGCTCTTCGAGTGGTTCTATTTGCTATTGTAACTTTGCGTGCTCTCTCTTTTGCAAAACCTGCAATTATGGCCCTTGCCGCACCACCGGCACCAATAAGGAGGACATCGTGGCCGTTTATCTCCAGGCCCCTTTTTTTGATGGGTTCCAAAAACCCATCCATGTCTGTATTGTATCCTGTCAGTCTCCCCCCGTTGTTCGATACCGTGTTGGTGGCTCCAATAATCCTGCATTCTTGGCTTGCCTCGTCAAGAAAATTCATCATCTCAACTTTGAGCGGAACTGTCACATTAAAACCTGCAATTTTGATTTGCTGTAATGATTCTATTCCGGCCTTTAACTCGCCACGTGGTATCCTGTACGCAATGTATGTGCAGTCTAGTCCAAGTGCCCTGAATGCAGCATTGTGAATGCTTGGCGACAGCGAATGATCTATCGGATCACCTATTACCGCAAATGTCTTTGTCATCGCTATTTTTGCAAAGCACAGAGTGATTTAACTTCATCTAAGCGATTTGGACTGCAGTATGCGGATTCAAAGATGGAAACACATGATGGTCAAGTACGAGAATCCCTTATTTTTCTAAAATATATTCATCGGAGACTTCCATGCCAAAGTGTCTGCCTGCGGCTGGCTTTGAGTGCACTAGGACCACGTCACCCTTCTTGAGGTGGGTCACAGAAACTAGGTGTCCGCCGGGCCTGACGAATCGGATGGTTTCTGCATCCTGTGCAATAATTCCGCCAACCTCATCGTTGATTTGGGCCTTTATCATGAGCATGGGTCTTCGCTCAATTTTTGAACGGCCTACCGTTGCACGTCGCGCCTTGCCTTTTGAATCAATCACGAGTACTTCTGAACCTGTCTCCAG
Organism: archaeon; assembly: GCA_005240025.1. Classification (GTDB taxonomy): domain Archaea; phylum Thermoproteota; class Nitrososphaeria; order Nitrososphaerales; family Nitrosopumilaceae; genus Nitrosotenuis. Next base: position 555 of record SBBK01000201.1, on the reverse strand, counting down.
CTCTGAAAGATATTTTGTAGTTCCGTCGGGAGATATTGTGTAGCAATGCACTGCACCAGCATTTACACGGAATGGTCTTGGCGATGTAAATGATGATCCGACAGACTCGTTGTGAACTAGAAACAAAAAGTTTGATCTGCTGCCAATTAGCATGCCCTCGCCTCTGTGAAGCATCGAAGCGGTATCTACACAGACACGCTCGCCGTCGCCGACCTCCTTGATATCCGTTATCTTTGCCTCCCTCAGCTCAAAACTGCTCGTTCCAAGATACACCATGGCTTCCCTCACTTTGTTGATTGTTTCAGCCTCAAAGATAACGCCGTCTACACCAATTTCTAAAATTGAAAACATTTTTCGCACTTCCTCGGGGGTTCGAGCAAGCGCAAAAATTTCCGTGTGCACTTTGTGCAGCCTGGCAATTATGTTCTCTATGGGGATTATCTTCCAATCCTTTACCTCTATTATCACGAAATCCAGTCCCTTTTTTGCCTCCAAAAAAATCTTTTCTATGTCGGAATTTGATAAAACCTTAAAGCGCCTTCCTACTTTCCTGCC
>SBBK01000055.1 GCA_005240025.1 archaeon | reverse complement strand
GCTCTGCTTCTTTTTCTATTGTTAGCTTGGAAAGTTTTTGTAGCATGTCTGCAAAATCTGAAATTGATCTTCCCTGCAAACCAATTTCTTTTGCCACCTGCTCGGCGACTTGAGGCTCCACATGACCAAGTCCAACATCGCGTATCACCTGATTTTTGACAGACTCGATTTCAACTCCGCCCTCTGAGGACGCAATAATGGTATAGCATCTTTTGCTGCGGTTCAAAAACAGCGACAAATACAATTCTTTTTCATACTCTGCCATCTTTTCTAGTAGGACTGCCCTCGTTTTTTCGCCTTTTATGGACATTCCAAGAACTTGGGGATATTTTATCTCAAATTCGTCCTGATTGTGGCATTTTTGTATGCCGCCTGCCTTTCCACGGCCTCCTACTGGAACCTGGGCTTTGATGACAAATGGGAATCCGAGCTCTGCGGCGTCCTTTCTTGCCTGATCGATGGTCTTTGAGGAGATGCCCCTGGGAGTTTTGATCCCATACTGTGCAAACAATTCCTTTGCTTGGTATTCTAAAAGTCGCATGGAGAGGATTTTTTTTGCGGTCTTTATAATTCGTTTGTTATTTTGTCTGACTCTCCAGAAGCTCAACTGTCTGCAAAAACAGGTCCTTGCTTTTCCTGCTTAATCTCTGGGGAAACTCTTCCAGAGTATAGATGATCTGCTGTCTGAATGTGGGGGGGACAACTCCGCCGGAAATTACCAGCTGCTCAATTACGTGTTTTTCAGTCAGAGTGCATACTATCTCTTCATACGCTCCTTCATCTTCTTCTAATGTCTGCCGGTACAGAACTATCGGGGTGCCTGTCTTGGTCACAATGTTTGCACCCCTTCTTAGCAGATCCTCTAGGTGCTGTGCTTGCCATGCATCCAGGCTGATCTGCTTTACCATGGAATATAATGGAATTTTCTATATTTAACCTGCCAGATTCGCTAAAATCTAGCTAGTTACTCCACTGCGATTCGAATTTTTTGACCGTCGATGTCGTCATCCTTGTAGTTCTTGGCACAACCATTAAAGTCGATCGCTTTTACCCGCACCAGAAATGCAAGTTCCCCTGATCTCTCCTTTACCATTTCCAGGGATTCGGAATCCAAATCTAAAATTGACGCCGTCTGCAAAACGTCTGTTGGATTGTATCCCCGTTCTTTTCGCAATGTTTGAAGCCTTCGGGCCAGATCCTTTACCAAACCGCGTGCCAACATCTGGCGGTTTCTAGCAGTTGAGATAAATACAATCAGGCCGTCCCTCTGCGCAAAAGCATAACCATTTTTGGCATCAAATCTAACGATAAAGTCTTCGCGATCAAGCGTTATCTTTGCCTGGCCGACATCAAATGTGTGCAAATTATCCTTCTGGAGGCTTGCCACAATTTGTTCGGGGGGCGTGCCTGCAAATCTGGTAAGAAGGGCGCTCATGTACTGCTTTGCTTTGGGGCCAATCTTCTTTCTGTCCATCTCGACTAGTGGCCTTATTGGGACATCCTGAGCCTGCATTTCTGTTATCTGCTCAAGCCCGGATTTGTTTTCCAATTCCACCATCCTGAGTTTTTCTATGTTTAGCTGCGACAAAAAAAGTTCCTCTAGTTTTTGAAGCTTGTTTCTTTGTCCTTTGCCAACACAAACTATGGCTTCTTCAAGAGGCCACCTTCTTTTCAGCTTTGCTTTCATCCTTGCTGCGGCAGCAACAGACACAGACTCCTTCATAAGATCAAAGGACTCTTCAATTGCTTCGTCCACAAACCGCAAATCAGATTTTGGCCACCCCTCTAATAAAATACTGTTTTTTCCAAACACACAGAGGTAGAGGTATTCGCTGGTATGGGGGCACACGGGGTGGATAAGGACATCAAGTGTGTATAGTATGTGGTGCAAAATTGCATAAATGGCAAATCTTCTATCTGCGTTAGAGTTTTCATCATCCCAGAGTTCTGCCTTTGTTATTGGTATGTAGACCTGACTCAGAGAATTTATTACAAAATCTTCAATTGATCTTGCAGATTCGTGGAATTTACATCTGTCATTGTTTTCTTCAACAGTAGTTATGAGCCTCTGAATCTTTGAGAGTATCCAGGTGTCTGGCGTCTTGAGCAAGTTATTAGCTTGTGCCCATTCCAGCGTGGTTTTTGCGGAGTCAAATTTGTCATATTCGCTGTTTTGTTTAAAATATAGGTGGATGTGGTATAACGTGTTTAGAATTTGGTAAGGTCTTGACATCAATTCATCAGTGCTGAAATTAATTGGTTCGATCGGACTGGACTTCCAAAGAAAGTAGAATCTTATCAAATCCACAGGATATTTGGTGAGTAATTCTTGCGCATCCAAAACATTTCCGAGACTTTTGCTCATTTTGTTGCCGTTTCTGTCAAGGACGTGTCCTTGGAACAAAAATGCTTTGAATGGCGATATGGGTCTATCGTTTAAAATCACATTCTCAATCAAAAGGGTGTATGCCCATCCTCTGGTCTGATCGATTCCTTCGGTAAGAAACGGTGCCGGTATGCCTGTATGGTATTGTTCATCTGTTAGCGACGAATATGGTGCGGAGCCACTGTTGTGCCACGTATCCAGGACAAACCTCTCGCGCTCCATTACCGAGTCGCATTTTTTGCACCGTATCACCACCCGATCAATCCAGGGCCTGTGGATCTCAAAATTTGGCCCGTCTGGGAGTTCGGAGGCCTTTTCCACTATCTCCTTTCTTGAAAACAGTCTTTCTACATGGCCGCAGTTCTTGCAACTCCAGATCGGGAGCGGGCAACCCCAAAACCTCTCGCGCGAGATGCACCATGGGTGTTTTTCCCTGATGATTCCAAGGAACCTGTTTTTTGGCTGCTCGAAAAAATATTCGACATTTTCAGCCGCCATTATTGC